>NZ_JBQDEX010000067.1:0-14596 GCF_052084945.1 Oceanisphaera sp. | reverse complement strand
CAGTGTATTTCCTCTATATCAACTTATTTTATATTATGCTTGATTGATAAAAAAAACATGCCACGCACTAGTCAATTTAAGCGATATATAAAATAAAAAAGCACCGAGTTTCAGGATCGATGCTTTTCTTATCTGACCGCTTAACGCTGACGGCTTACCGCTTTTTTATAAAGCTTCTAACCGCGCATAAGCAGTCACTAGCCACTTGCTGCCACTGCCTTCAAAGTTGACTTGTACGCGGCTGTGGTTGCCCGCGCCTTCGTAGTTTAATACCACACCTTCGCCGAATTTAGGGTGTGATACTCGCTGGCCTAGCTTAAAGCCCGTTTCATTAAAGGTGTCTTGCACGCGATCTTGGCTAAAGCGGCCATTGGGCATAGCACGCGTCACTGTGGCTTTCAGGCGCACTTCATCTAAGCAGTCATTGGGCAGCTCTTTGATAAAGCGACTGGGGCGGTGAAACATCTCTTTGCCGTATAAACGTCGTGTTTCGGCATGGCTAATATAGAGCTTGCTCATGGCCCGGGTAATACCGACATAGGCTAAGCGGCGCTCTTCTTCTAGGCGCTGACTTTCTTCGGCAGATTGTTGGCTAGGGAACATGCCCTCTTCAACGCCCACCATAAATACCAGCGGAAACTCCAAGCCTTTAGCCGAGTGTAGGGTCATCAGTTGCACCGCATCGGTAAATTTATCCGCCTGCCCCTCGCCCGCTTCTAGGGCGGCATGAGATAAAAATGCCGACAGCAACGACATATCGTCATCTTCTGCTGGGGTGAATTGACGAGTGGCACTGACTAGCTCTTCTAAGTTTTCTACCCGTGCTTGCGCTTTTTCGCCACGTTCAGCTTGATACATGGCTTTTAACCCCGAAGTTTCAATCACCCTGTCGGTTTGCACATGCAAGGGCAGTTCTCGGGTGTCATCTTCTAGTTGATTAATGAGCGCTAAAAAGCGACTCACGGCCGAAGCAGCACGGCCTGCTAGTATTTTTTCTTCCACTAGTCGCCACGCCGCTTGCCACAAGGTCAGCTCGCGCTCTTTGGCGGCGTCGCGTATTAAGCCAAGAGTTCGCTCACCAATCCCGCGGGTGGGCGTATTCACCACTCGCTCAAAAGCGGCTTCGTCATCGCGGTTATTCATCAGGCGTAAATACGCCAGTGCATCTTTAATTTCTTGGCGTTCAAAGAAACGTAAACCGCCATAAATGCGATACGGCAATTGCGCCTGAATCAGCGACTCTTCTAGCACTCGCGACTGAGCGTTATTACGATACAAAATGGCGGCTTCGCTTAAGGCATTGCCTTGGGTGTGCCATTGTTTAATGCGCTCAACAACAAAGCGGGACTCATCAACTTCGTTAAAGGCGGCATATACAGAGATCGGCTCACCGGCCTCATCTTGGGTCCACAGCTCTTTACCCATGCGCTCGGCATTGTTGGCAATTAAGGTATTCGCCGCCTTTAGAATAGTGCTGGTAGAGCGATAGTTTTGCTCTAGGCGAATAGTTTCTGCGCCAGGAAAGTCTTGTAAAAAGCGGGCAATATTTTCAACTTTAGCGCCGCGCCAGCCATAAATGGATTGATCGTCATCACCCACTATCATCACTCTGGCCTGAGTGCCGGCCAGCATGTGTAACCACGCATATTGGATGCTGTTAGTATCTTGAAACTCATCCACCAATATATGACGAAAGCGGTCTTGATAATGGGCCAATATATGCGGTTTATAGAGCCACAATTCGTGGGCGCGCAACAGCAGTTCGGCAAAATCGACAAGACCTGCACGGTCGCAGGTGTCTTGATACACCTGATAAATACGCTGATAGGTTTGCTGCACAGGATCATGCAATATTTGAATATCTTTGGGTCGCAAGCCTTCGTCTTTACGGGCATTAATAAAACCCAAAGCTTGGCGCACCGGCCACTGTTTTTCATCCAGGTTCATGCCTTTTAAAACACGGCGCAGTAAGCGTTTTTGGTCGTCAGAATCCAGTATTTGAAAGTCTTGAGGCAATTTGGCATCTAAATGATGGGCGCGTAATAAACGGTGAGCTAAGCCGTGAAAGGTACCCAGCCATAAACCAAATAAACGGCCACCCAGTAACTCTTCTACACGGCCTCGCATTTCTGATGAGGCTTTATTGGTAAATGTCACCGCCAAAATAGCCGAGGCGGGTACTTGCTCTACTTGCATTAACCAGGCGATACGATGCACCAACACTCGGGTTTTACCACTGCCGGCACCGGCCAGCACCAACATATTTTGTGCAGGCGCGGCCACCGCTTCCCGTTGCTCGTCGTTCATGCCGTCAAGCAGGCTGGATACATCCATTACAACTCCTGAGTATATTTACAGTATTAAGTGATTATAGCAGCTCTAGCATTTGCTCCAACCGTGTCAGCTCTACCTGAGGTAAACACTGTAAATCGGCGGTGTTACGACCTTGGTCATTGAGCCAAATGGCTTGGCAGCCAGCATGTAGGGCACCGGCCACATCGGTATTAATATGATCGCCAATGTGCAGTATGTCAGATAATTGCACACCGCTTTGTTGGGCCAGTTTATCAAACATATCTGGTGCCGGTTTCATGCGCCCATCAACACCCGCACGCAACACTACATCAAAATATGGCGCCAAGGCGGTGTTCTCTATAGGCAAATTACCGTTAGTGATCACCGCTAATTGATACCGCTGGCCAAGCTCACTGAGCACTTGATGGCTCGCCGCAGGCACGGTAATTTTGCCACGCTCGGTTAAAAAGCCTTGATAAAACTCTGCGGCCATTTCGGCGGCACGCGTATCGGTAGCACCCTGCTGGCGTAAGCCTTGGGTTAAAATACGCAGTCGCAATGCGCTCACATCATGGCTTAACTCTGGCTCACTCGATAAAATTTGTCGCTTAATCACCGCAAGGTTATCGGCACTGAGCAAGGTAGATTCTGGCCTATGTTGTTTTAATGCCTGTAATAACCAAGTCTCTGCCGCCGCTATTACAGGTACGTTATCGTATAAAGTGTCATCTAAGTCGAAGCTGATCACCTTCACCGGCGTCAGTCGTTTATAAAAACGCATAAAATTCCTTATAAATAACGCCTTACGTTTAACGCCGTACGCCATAAGTTAAAAACGCTGTGTTTTCTGTAACGTAAGGCATAAGGCGCAGAACGTACAGCTGCCCGCAGGGCCGAGCTAGTCTTTGTCGCGTTTGGCTCTGGGGTGTGCGCTATCGTAGGCATTAGCGAGATGTTGAAAATCTAGATGGGTATAAATTTGGGTCGTGGCTAAGTCGGCATGGCCTAATAGCTCTTGCACCGCCCGTAGGTCACCGCTGGACTCTAACATATGGGTGGCAAAGGAGTGGCGCAGCTTATGGGGATGAATATGACTGGGTAACGATTGTTTGCCGCCCCACTCGGCCAGGCGCAGTTGTACGCTCCGGTGGCTAATACGCCGTTGGCGCTGACTCACAAACAAGGCAAACTCTTCAGCCCCCGCCAAGGCCGGTCGAACGGCCAGCCATTTATCTAGCCACTCTAGCGCCATACGTCCTACGGGTAAAACACGTTCTTTATTACCTTTACCTATCACTCGCACTTGGCGTTCATCAAACTGAATATCACCCATATTCAAATCTACCAACTCTGCTAAGCGTAACCCCGATGAATACATTAACTCCATCATGGCCCGATCACGCACCGCGAGTGGATCTGACTCATCAATATTCATTAGTTGGTGTAATTCGTCGACGTCGAGGTTTTTTGGTAACGGACGACCCTGCTTAGGCGCGCTCACGCCACGAGCCGGATTGGCTGGTAATTGGCCTTGTAAGATCAACCAATCACAAAAGCTGCGCAAGGCACTGAGCTTAGTGGCAATAGAACGCGGCGATAGGCCATTTTTATGCATGCGCGTTGCTATGCCTCGCACATGATTAATGGTCAGTGCCGACCACGCCGTCAGCGAGAGCTCATTGAGTTGCTCGGCCATATCGTTCAGGTTACGACCATAGGCACTGCGGGTATTCACGCTTAATTGCCGCTCTACCCGCAGGTACTCCAAAAAGCGCTCAATAACGCCTTTTAACTCGTCTGTTGCTCCCCCCTCGGCTTTAGTCACCCCTGTGCTCCTTGGCAACCAGTTTAGGCACTAGTTGTGCGAGCACATCGGCTAACTGATTGATAAGCAAGGTGTCCATACCGGTTCCGTAATGACCACCTTCGGTGCTACCAAAAGCTAACAAGCCCATTTCACCCTGATCGCCCAAGCGAATTAAGGCACAGGAGTTCACTAATGAGTCTTGAAATAAACGCCGTTTTTCTTCTTTACCCAGCCGACCCAAATAGACCATTTGGCTGCTCATGCGTTCTTGATATAAACGCGCTAACGGCTCACTGGCGATGTTATCAGCCGCTGTAAAAGTGCGGGCGTCTAATATCAGACGTACAGCAGACACCCGTAACTTCTCTTGTAGGGTATAACGAATACAGGCTTCAAGACTGGCGACACTGGTGCATTTAAATAACTGCGGTATCAAGTCCATATAGACTCGAAAAATACGCTCGTTATCACCTGCCACCGTCATTAGCTCTGTAATTTCATCTTCTAGCTCATAAATACGTCGCCGCTGTTGCTCTAACTTAGCTTCCACCAAGGAGATACTGCCGCGCTGCGCATGAGGGAGCTGTAATTGATTTAATAATCGGCCTTGGCGCTCAAAGAAATGCGGCTCATCTTGTAAGTACTCAACAACAGCTGCATCGTCTAATACCAAGGGGGCAGCTGTACACGTATCGGTTGCGTATTCGGTCATAAGTTAATTTGTCCGTCATAAACATGCTCTACCGGGCCTGTCATATACACAGGCTTATCTGGCCCTTGCCAAGCAATCGTTAGCTCACCATGAGGGAAATTCACACTCACTCTAGAAGCAAGCTTGCCCCAAGTCATGCCCATGATGGCCGCGGCGCAGGCGCCAGTGCCATGGGACAGGGTTTCCCCCGTTCCTCGCCCATAGACTCTTAGCTTGATTTCTCGTGCGTTGATAATTTGCATAAAGCTCACATTAACACCAGCAGGAAACCGCTCATGCCCTGCTAATTCAGGGCCTAGGCTGGTGACTAAGTGAGTATTAATATCATTAACTTCTAACACACAATGCGGGTTACCCAGCGACACCACGCCACATAATACCGTTTGTAAGGCAGAGGGAATTAAGTAGGTTTTTTCTGTTTTTTGTGCTTTAAAGGGAATTTTTCCGGGATCAAATTCAGGCACCCCCATATTCACTGTCACCTGATTATTTTTTTCAAGTTGCAGTATGATGCTGCCCTTTTGCGTGCTGACACTGATCCGATCTTTATGAATCAAGCCTTTTAAACGTACAAAACGGGCCACACAACGTGCTCCGTTGCCACATTGTGCTGACTCGCTGCCGTCGGCGTTAAAAATACGGTAGTGAAAGTCGAGATCCGGATCATAGGGGGGCTCAACCAACAATAATTGATCAAAACCAATACCAAAATGACGATCGGCTAACTGCCGAATCACCTCGGGATTAAAAAACACCTTTTGGGTGACGGCATCCACAACCACAAAGTCATTGCCAAGCCCCTGCATTTTGGAAAATTGGATCACAAAGCTCCCCTCAGGATGCTGGTAATAAGCTTTCGTTATGCCATAAGTCAGCTAACACTTCACGCTCACGCACCACAAAGTCGTGTTCACCGTCCACCATTACTTCAGCTGCACGTGGGCGACTATTATAGTTAGACGCCATTACAAAACCATACGCACCAGCTGAACGCACAGCTAATAGGTCACCTTCGGTAATGGCCAGCTCGCGATCTTTACCGATAAAGTCACCAGTTTCACAAATGGGCCCTACCACATCATACATGGCTGCTTGACGCTCTAGTGTGCGGTCGACTGGAATAATCGCCTGCCAAGCGCTGTATAACGCTGGGCGAATAAGATCATTCATGGCGGCATCAACAATGGCAAAGCTTTTTTCCTCGTCGGGCTTTAAATGCTCTACGCGAGTCAATAACACACCGGCATTAGCAGCGATGGCACGCCCAGGTTCAAACAACAGCGTCAGCTGGCGATCCGCTAATTTGGCCTTAATCTGTGCTACATAATCTTTGGGCTCAGGTGGTGTCTCTTGATCGTAACGCACCCCTAAGCCGCCGCCCACATCCAAGTGTTTGATGTGAATGCCATCGGCGGCCAGCGCATCGATCAACAGCAGTAACTTATCGACGGCTTCCAAAAACGGAGCCACTTCCGTGAGCTGGGAACCAATATGGCAATCCAGACCGTGAATAGCTAAGTTCTGCATTTTTGCCGCTTGGCCATAAATCGCTTGGGCTTGCTCGATGGGAATACCAAACTTATTTTCTTTGAGGCCAGTCGAAATATAAGGATGAGTGCCGGCATCTATATCAGGGTTAACTCGGATGGAGATGGGGGCTACTTTCCCCAAACGGCCGGCAACATCGTTGATACGCGCTAATTCGGCAATAGATTCAACGTTAAAGCAAAAGATGTTTTGTTCTAGCGCAAACTCAATCTCATCAACACGCTTACCCACACCAGAGAACACCACTTTGCTGGCATCACCGCCAGCAGCTAGCACACGGCATAGCTCACCTTTAGAGACGATATCGAACCCAGAACCTAAGCGGGCTAGCACGTTAAGCACAGCTAAGTTAGAGTTGGCTTTAACCGCGTAACAAATGAGATGGTCGATATCTGCGCAGGCGCTATCAAAGGCATGCCAGTGACGCTCTAAAGTCGCGCGTGAATAAACATAAAGTGGGGTACCGTGTTGCTCGGCTAAGCGGGTTAAATCGCAGGCTTCACCATAAAGGCGGCCATCTTCCTGATAATTAAAATAATCCAAGGTGTTTTCCTTTACGACTGCTCTGTTTGGGGTTGCTGCTGTTCAGGCTCTGGTAAGGTTAACGGCCCTTTAAGACCGCATGCCAACAAGCCTAGGCATAATGCAACCAGTGCGGTTAATTTAAATATGTTCATAGGATGACTGTGAATATGTGTCTAGGCTCTTATAATCTCATTCACATTCTCAAAAGCAATAGGAAGCAGACAATGAACGATAGCGAATTCCATGCCTTGGCGGATGCCATTTACCAGCATATAGAAGAAAGTATCGATGATAGCGGTGTTGATATCGACTGCGAGACCCTAGGTGGCGTTATGACGCTGACCTTTGAAAACAATATAAAGTTTGTGATTAATCGCCAAGAGCCGCTACACCAAATTTGGTTAGCCACCCGAGAAAATGGCCACCACTTTGCACTACAAGGTGATCAATGGATTGATAATCGCCAAGGCCACGAGCTACTTAGCTGGTTAAGCTTACAGGCAGAGCGCCAAGGCGAAACTCCGCTAGCACTGTAGACAGTTGCACTTAAAGAGACACCAGCAACAAAACGCACAGCAAAATGAACATCTGCGCCAACACTAAGCTGAAACCGACAAAGGTCGATACTGGCATTTAGCTCGGCGCTACTTTTTCTTTGGTGAACTTATAGTTCCTCAAAGGGGTAAGCTTCGCTTCGGCCTTCTTTGCAGCTTTTATAAGGCAACACACTTTGCTGGCCTTCTTTACTTACAATTTCATAATACTGTGGCAGGTTAAAGTGGGCAAAACGACTTTGCCCTACTACCTGTTGGTTTGAGGTGTAAAAACGGTTAATGCTTTGCACTAACTCGTCTTTGCTACCTGAAATTTGACGATAAACTTCTACTCGGTTCGCTTCATCTAAAATATATAAATTATAATCACCACCACAATCTTCAAAAAAGAACTGCATTAAACCTTCACTCGCATACACATCAACAATTTCTGGCACCGGCTTACCCATTTGCTGGTTAAGACGCAAAGTTTGATGAGTAGGAGATGATGCACATGGCTGACCACTGACAGCACGTTTTTGTACACTCACTCCGCGCCGCTCAAAGAAGATGCTGTGCTCTTCGCTGCCTAATAGTAACGTTTTTACACTGCTGTCTTGCTCTCGTGTGAGACGTAGGCTAATACATTCTTTTAATAATAATTCGAAGCGAGTACGGATGAGGCTGCGAAAATTCAGGCTGTAACAAAAAACCTGTAGACTTTCTGGTGGCGTGGCACCTTGATGCATTTTTCCTAGAATAGTCGTTAGTGCATCAATAACAGCCATGGGGCCAGAGAAGTGTAAAGAACGAATTTCATCCCAAGAGTTTCGATACAAAATATCTACCGAACCCACTAAGTTTTCTAGCTGTTGACCAAAACTAAAAGGGTCGCTGGTTTTGGCATTAAACTCGATAAAGCGACGCTGCCACTCTGTGGTGGGATCTTGCTCTAAGTTAAGAAACACACCTAATTGACGAACCTCACAAGGGCGACTCAAGGCGATATTGCTGGGGGCGGGGGCGCGCACCGGAAAATGCTGCGATAAATCACGCCCAAATTCTTGTAAGTGTTGTAGATTAACGTCGGTATCTTGATTAAATAAGTGTAATTGGGTGTGTTGTGTTAAGAGACCATTAAAGTGTATCCAGGCCACCAACTTACTTACATAACCACTGTACTCTAATGGCTTATGTCCCATTAATTCAGTAGGGGTTAGCCCTTGTTTATATAAATACCAACCGGCTTTATGCTGCCGCCCTTGGGGCACTTGCACTAAACTAATGTTCGGTTCAGCTAAATCAGGGGCAATTTTGAGGTTAATCAGTTGCACTTTACCCGGCAGGTTTTCAAAGGCGGCATAAAGCTTACGCGATAAAATACCAATATCTTCGGGGTTAATAGATTCGCTGATGTTATTACGTTGAGCAAATTGAATCAGGTTACGGTAACTGTGCATTAGCGCTTCTAGTAACTCAACATATACCTGCTTAACTTGCTCCACTTTCCAGTGTGCCCGATTATTCAGCAAAGCCACTTCTTCACTTGACCAGCCCCATGCAGATACCAGTTGATTAATTTGCTCAACACGCCACATATTAGGCCCTTGCTGCGCTTGAAAAAACGCTAAATCTTCAGACACTTTTACATAAAAGCAGCGACGTACTAATTTGAGGCGCTTTTCATCACCAATAGATTTAAGGTAGCCGGTAACCTTTTCTAGCATCAGCATATAATGATCTTGGCGTTCATCTAGCCGATCGGCGGATTGAAAGTGCGCTTTTAAATGACGACAGAGTAACTGCGTATCAGGGTATTCATGGGAATAGGCTTCCATTAATACCGTTTTAAGGACCGCTTTGTAGGGCGAGTCGATACTTTTATATAACTGCCATAACGCCGACCCAAAGTATTCTTCTGCCGGTATACGGTCAAAACCTCCTAGATCTAACCACTCATCATGATTAAGCGTGCCATTAGCAAACTGCTCAGCGATAAAATGATCATAATCGGGTCCAAGCTTACTGGGCGCAAACATCCATACCAGCCGTTTACCCGCAATACATAACTGACTACGATAAAACTCATCCAGTAATAATAAATGCTGAGCGCTACCACAACTTTCGCCTTGAACAGACTGCTGGTTATGAGTGCGAAACTTATTATCGGGTATCAGAAATAAGTTCAGTTCAACTTGACGTTGCTCTGCCCATTGAGAAATAAGTAAACACTTTTGCTGCAGCCAATCTACACGCTCAAAGGCTAGGGTGTGCGAGTAACACACCCATACATCTAAGTCTGACTGTCGGCTTTGACCAATAGAAGACGTGCTGCCCATCGAATATAGGCCAAATATTTCATTATGGTGGGGAGCTAAATCTTGATGACTATCAGCGGCTTGACAGAGCTCGTTAATAAACTCTTGCTGGCGTTCATTAGGGAAGAAGTGACATACGCCCACAGGGACATCACCTGGCACATAGCCCGGTAATAAAGGATGGTTATAATGCAGCAATACCGGCAGTAATTGAAATACTTGCTGGCCATAACGGCTCATTACCTCAAGCGCATGAGCTTGTTTTTGCTGATTAAATCGATCACATTGCTTTATAAGCTGGTGAAAATTCGCGTGCAAGGGTACAGGCCTTTGGTGGACCAACACAGACCAACGTGGGTCAAAGTGTGATCATGGTAGCAATTTGCCACTGTTTGAACAATATATGTCGCAGTTTGCCTCCACATGATAATCGCAAACTGACTTTCTCCCCTGTAATGCCTGCACAGGGATGATAATATCATTCTATTATGGACATAAGAGAAGAGTTTAAAATGGCAAATCGCACCATCCGCATCGCTACCCGTAAAAGTATGCTGGCCCTGTGGCAGGCTCAAGATGTTAAAGCGCGGCTTGAACAGCTGCATCCCCATATTACCGTTGAGCTGGTGCCGATGACCACAAAAGGGGATGTGTTATTAGATACCCCTCTCGCCAAAATTGGCGGTAAAGGATTATTTATTAAAGAACTAGAGCAAGCCATGCTGGAAGGGAGAGCAGATATTGCAGTGCACTCTATGAAAGATGTGCCGGTGGAGTTTCCTGAAGGGTTAGGCTTAACGGTTATCTGTGAGCGTGACGACCCACGTGATGCTTTTGTATCCAATCATTACACTCATTTAGAGCAGTTACCTGCAGGCGCTGTCGTCGGCACCGCCAGCCTACGCCGCGAGTGCCAAGTTCGTGCTCGTTACCCTCATTTAGAAGTAAAAATGTTGCGTGGTAACGTACAAACTCGCTTGCGTAAGCTTGATGAGGGGCAATATGACGCCATTATTTTAGCCACTGCTGGCCTAAAGCGCTTAGAACTACAAGAGCGAATTGCCGGTTTAATGAGCCCAGAAGACAGCTTACCGGCTAACGGCCAAGGGGCGGTAGGCATTGAATGCCGCTTAGATGACGCAGAGCTGTTGGAGTTGCTCGCACCACTGGATCATCATGACACACGCTTACGGGTAGAAGCCGAGCGCGCCATGAACCAAGGCTTGCAAGGTGGCTGCCAAGTACCTATTGGCTCTTATGCCGAATTACAGGGTGACCAAATCTGGCTGCGCGGTTTAGTCGGGCGCCCCGACGGCACACAAGTGCTGTATGAAGAGGTCACAGGCCCTGCCACCCAAGGCAAAGCATTAGGTAGCGAAATGGCTAAACGATTATTAGCACGTGGAGCAGATAAAATTTTAGCAGAGGTATATCAAGCATGATACCGCTGGTGGTTCGCCCAGAGCCTCAGGCAACCAGCTTGAGTCAGGCCTTATATGCGGCTGGCCACCAGCCAGTCTCTACCCCATTGCTTAGCTTTATTGAAGGAAGAGAATTAAAGCAACTTCCTCAATTACTAGGACAGTTATCGGAACAAGATTATGTGATAGCGGTCAGCGTACATGCGGTCGATTTTACCGATAATGCGCTACAGCAGCATCAGTTAACTTGGCCCTCTGCACACTACATTGCAGTAGGTGAAGCCACGGGTAATGCCTTTACCAAGGTGGGCGTTACGGGAGCAGCAGTGCCTGATGATCCTAGATCTGAAGGCATTATTGCCCTCCCAGGTTTAGAACAGCTAACCGGGCGTCGTGTAGTTATTTTACGCGGCGATGGTGGCCGTCACATGATAGCGCCCACCTTGACCGATAGAGGGGCACATGTCGATTATTGTGAAGTGTATCGCCGTCAATATAGCCCAGACCCCAATGACAGCTTCGTTAAAAGCTGGCAGAGTAAGCAAGTGGACAGTATTATTATCACCAGTGGAGGTTTGTTGAACCACATTGTTCAACTGCCAACCAACGACCATGCAAAGGACTGGCTGCTAAGCCGTGTATTGATTGTTCCCAGCATCCGCGTAGTGCTAGAAGCCAAGGCGCTGGGGTTCACTCAGATCATAAATGCAGAAGGTGCATCCAATCAGGCCCTGATTGCCGCTCTGGATGAGAGGACACGCAATGACAGATAAAAATGATAAGCATCAAGAGCATAAAAAAACATCTCCCGATAATAGCGATCAACAAGGTGCAACGGGCTCAGCGTCTGAACAGACAACGCCTAAGCAGCAAAGCGCGACGTCAAAAGCAACTGAGCCAGAGGTAAATAAATCTCCCGCCTCACATGCCACGGCTGACACTTCATCACCTAAAAAACCGGCAGAGAAGTCATCAGGTAAGGTGTTAGCGATTGTTGCCATTATTATCGCTATTATATTAGCTGCTGTACTCTACTGGCATGGCCATAATCAATCACTGGAGCAAGCGCAAAAAATTAAGCAGCTTCAGCAGCAGATGACTCAGCAACAACAACAGCTGCAAGCCTCTCAACAAGCTGCAGAAAGTAAGCAGACAAAGCAGTTAGCTCATGTAGCCAGTCAACAAGACAGTCTCAATGAGCAAATTGAAGGCGTCTCACGCAAAGTACTCGATCTTGATAGCAAACGCCCTAATGACTGGATGCTGGCTGAAGCTGAGTTTTTAGTCCGCATGGCCGGTCGCAAACTCTGGTTAGAACAAGATGCTGTGGCCGCAGCCATGATGTTAGCCAATGCCGATGAGCGCTTAGCGGCAATGAACGATCCAAGCTTAGCAACTGTTCGCCGTGCCTTAGCCAGCGATATTGCCAGCATTAAGTCGGTTGAAAAGGTCGATCGCGAAGGGTTTGTCATTAAGCTTAATAGTATGATTGAACAAGTTGATAAGCTCACCCTAGACGGTGTCATTATGACCCGCGCCGAAGAGCCAGATTTTACTATCTCTGAGTCGGTCAGCGATTGGAAAGATAACCTTAAGAAAAGCTGGGCCAGCTTCAGTGATGATTTTGTAACGGTACGTCGCCGAGATAGCAACGTAGAAGCCTTACTATCACCACAGCAACACTGGTATTTAAGTGAAAACCTTAAAGGTAAGTTGTTACAAGCTCAGTTGGCAGTCTATCGTGAGCAGCAAGAAATTTATAACAGCTCCTTAGCCCAGTCAGCTCAGTGGCTACAAGACTACTTTGCAGATAACAGTGCACGCCAAGTGATGCTTGAACAACTCGACTTGCTAGGCGGTAAGCAAATTAAGGTGGATTACCCTGAGCAACTCACTGCGCAAGGTAGTTTGAAGCAACTGCTAGATGACAGGCTGCAACGCCTACTAACCGGCCAGTAAGGGGAAGTCTATGATCCGTCTTGCGATTATCATCGTCATCCTGGCCGCTGGCCTTGTAATAGGTCCAGATGTTACCGGTCAGCAGGGCTATATGTTATTAGCCATTGGTAATTACACCATTGAAACCACCGCTACGCTGTTTTTAATTGGCATAGTACTATTTTATGTAGCACTGCTATTTATTGAGTGGCTGTTAGGGCGTATTTTTGGTGTTGGTCATAAAACCCGCCACTGGTTTGTTGGTCGCCGTCGCCGAAAGGCGCTTCATTACACCCAAAGCGGCATGCAAGCTTTAGTGGCCGAAGATTACGCAGTTGCCGAAAAAATGCTGCTAAAAGGCACCAAAGGCAATGATTTAGCCTTGCTTAACTATCTTAATGCCGCCACCGCCGCTCAGGCGTTAGGCCATAACACCAAACGCGATAACTATTTACGTTTGGCTCAAGAGCAAAACCCTGATGCCGGTTTAGCCGTTGGCCTTACGCAAACTCGCCTGCAATACCAACAAGGGGAATTAGAGTTAGCCTTGGCTGGCGTGCAACAGTTAAGTCAAGAGTATGGCAGCCACCCAGCTTTGCTAAAGTTACAAAAAGATATCTACCTTGCTACTGGGCAATGGCAACTGCTGATGACAACACTAGATAAATTAGCCAGCCAAAGCTTAATTGATAGCGCGGAGCAAGAAGCACTTAAACAACAAGCTTATGTGGGTTGGTTTAACAATACCGCCAGCAGTAGTGGTAGTGCTGGTTTAATTGCATTGTGGCAAGGCTTATCGCGCAAGGATAAATATCAAGTCGATATTTTGGTGCCGTTATGTGAGCGTTTAATTGCATTAAATGCAGATAAAGACGCATTGCAGTTGTTATTGGACGGCTTAAATAAAAAAACCGATGCACGCTTGTTAACTTGCATGGCTCAGTTACAGCTAGCGGATTACCATCCGCTGTTAACTACGCTAGAAAAGAAAGTAAATAAAGAGCCATCGGCCGAGCTGCATTCCGCTTTGGGTCAACTCTACCTAAAAGACGATAAATCCGAACAGGCGGAGCAACACTTACAACAAGCGGTTACCCTGCAAGCCTCTGCCAAAGATTACATGTTACTGGCTAAGCTTGCTGAGCAGCGCCAAGATGCTAAACAGGCGAATGAATATTATCGCCATAGCTTGGGATTAACGACCGCAGTCGCACTGGTTAAGCCCGAGTCAGCACCTGAAACAGAGCAGAAAGTAATTGCTGGCTAAATTGACCACTATAAAAACCAAAGAGGAGCCTTGCGGCTCCTTTTTTATTTAGAGTGAAAAAGATAAAGATTTCCTCACAACAAAGGCGTTTGGCTTTAACCTTTTGTAGGCTTTTTATCTTAGGTAATACCAATCACACTAAATATTCGCTCTATTTAAATGCGGTATAAAAAGGAAACAGAGTCAGCTCCTTTGAGGCACTAAGCTGTCAGCTAGCCCTAATCACAGGCGA
>NZ_JBQDEX010000066.1:0-14616 GCF_052084945.1 Oceanisphaera sp. | reverse complement strand
AACGACCTTCGGGTTATGAGCCCGACGAGCTACCAAACTGCTCCATCCCGCGTCCTTAGGTTGTGCATAATAGAGATATGACTGACTGAATGCAAGCGGTTATCCAGAACTTTATGTCGCATGGCGGATAAAACGCCAAATCGAGCATTTTGCAGACAATGCGTGGCAAATTTTACAGTCTTGTGTTGGTTTGAGGTATAATGTCGGCCTCTTTTTATTAGAACAAGCCTGACTATGCTGCCGTTTTTTGCTACTTGCCCCAAGGGCCTTGAATCCTTACTTAATGATGAACTCAGCGCCTTAGGTGCGACCGACCTTCAAGAGACGGTGGCCGGTATCGCCTTTAAAGGCGAGCTGTCTACTGCCTATCGAGCCTGTATGTGGTCGCGGCTCGCGTCGCGTATTATGTTGCAGTTAGCTGAGTTTACCATGCGTACCGACATGGATTTGTACTTAGGTGCAGCCAATGTGGAGTGGGAGCAGCATATTCAACCAGGTCAAACCTTTGCCGTCGATTTTTCGGGGGCCAACGAGGCCATTACCAATACTCAATACGGTGCGCTAAAAATTAAAGACGCCATTGTAGATCGCCTAACCAAACGCCACGGTGAGCGGCCTAATGTTGACAAACGCACCCCCGATATTCGCATTTTGGCGCATTTAAAGCGTAACAATCAGCTGAGCATCACGCTTGATTTATCGGGCCCTGCGCTTCATCAGCGTGGCTATCGCCAACAAGCAGGCGAGGCGCCGTTAAAAGAAAATTTAGCGGTGGCTATTTTGTTACGCAGCGGTTGGGACATTAGCAAACCCTTGGTTGACCCTATGTGTGGCTCGGGCACCTTATTAATAGAAGCAGCCTTAATGGCCGCCGATCATGCGCCGGGTTTATTGCGGGTACGCTTTGGTTTTATGGCCTGGAGCGGCCATAATCGTGAGTTGTGGCAAGAAATTAGCGCTGAGGCTACCGTGCGCGCCACTCGCGGCATCAAGTTGGGTAATACCGAACTCTATGGATTTGACCAAGATAAACGGGTGTTAGCTTTTGCCCAAGAAAATGCCCAAGCGGCCGGCGTGGCGGCTTTTATTCGCTTTAAAACCGGCGGGGTAGATAGCTTAATAAACCCTGCAGATGAAGCCGGTTGGGTGATTTCAAACCCACCTTATGGTGAGCGTTTAAGTGAGTTCCCGTCTTTATTAGGCTTACATCAGCAGTTGGGCGATAAACTGCGTGAGCAGTTTAAAGGCTGGCACGTTAGTCTGATTTCTAGCTCTGCGGAATTATTGAGCTGCTTGCGACTGCGCCCAGAAAAAACCTATAAGTTATTTAACGGTGCCTTGGCTTGTGAGCTGCGCAACTACCTGATTGCCGAAGATGCCAAAGCCGCACGTCCCTTAGCGGAAGATTTTGCTAATCGCTTAAAGAAAAACATAAAAGCGTTAGAGAAGTGGGCGAAAAAAGAGCACATTGATTGCTATCGTTTATACGATGCTGATTTACCCGAGTACAATGCCGCCATCGACCGCTATCTAGATTATATTGTTATTCAAGAATACGCGGCGCCCAAAACCATAGCCCAACATAAAGCGCGCGGGCGTTTTTATGACTTAGTACAAGCGACGCAGGCCGTAACGGGCGTGGATGGAAGTAAGATTATTTTAAAAGTGCGTGCGCGCCAGCAAGGCCGTGAGCAATATGAAAAGCTAGACCGTCGTGATCAATGGCTGCAAGTGCAAGAGCATAATGCTCAGTTGCTCGTTAATTTGTATGACTATTTAGATACCGGGTTGTTTTTAGATCACAGACCCATTCGTAAACAATTGGGCGAGATGGCCAAGGGCAAAGATTTTCTTAACCTGTTTGCTTATACCGGCAGCGCCAGCGTACATGCTGGTTTAGGTGGGGCTAAATCGACCACTACGGTTGATATGTCCAAAACCTATTTAGGGTGGGCTGAGCGTAATATGACGCTGAATGGCTTAACGGGGCGTCGCCATCAGTTTATTCAAGCCGATTGCTTGAACTGGCTACGACAGCCAGGTGACGATTACGACCTCATTTTTGTTGATCCACCGACTTTTTCTAACTCCAAGCGTATGGATGCTGAGTTTGATATTCAGCGTGATCACATTGAGTTGCTGAGCGTGTTAAGTAAGCGGCTGCGCGCAGAGGGCGTGATGATTTTCTCTAATAACAAACGCCATTTCAAAATGGACATAGTAGCACTAACCGAGTTAGGGCTGGTGGCCAAAGACATTACTAAGGGCAGCTTACCGAAAGATTTTGCCCGCAACCCCCATATTCATAACTGTTGGGAAATTCGCTGGAGTTAACCATGAGCCTAACGCTGTTTTCTACCGACGGTTGCCACCTGTGTGAGCAAGCATGGGCATTGTTGGCACAAACCGGCTTACAAAGCCAAACCCAGATTAGCGATATTATTGATGACGAACGGTGGCTGGCTGCGTACTCGATACGTATTCCGGTGCTGCGCCGCCAAGACGGTGCCGAGCTGGATTGGCCATTTACGGCCGCCGACATTCTTGAATTTAGTAGAGTGATTTAATGAGTTTATTGACCCTGCAAAACGCCCAGTTGGCGTTTGGTGATGCGCCATTATTAGATGGCATAGAGTTTAATATACAAGCCGGTGAGCGAGTATGTATTGTTGGCCGTAATGGCGCGGGCAAGTCGACCTTGATGAAGGTCATTGCCAATGAATTACAATTAGATGATGGCCGCCGTCAGTTACAACAAGGCGTGAATATTGCCCGTTTAGAGCAAGATCCCCCTCAAGTTGATGACGATCAAACCGTGTTCGACTATGTGGCAGGTGGTTTAGCTGAAACTGGCGCCTTATTGGCGAAATACCATCACCAATTAGAATTAGTAGCTCACGATTGCTCAGAAAAAGTCATGAATGAGCTAATGCGTTTGCAAGAGCAAGTTGAAGTCGCCGACGGCTGGCAGTTTGAAACACGCATTAATCAAAGCCTGACCTTGCTCGAGCTGAATGGTGATACGCGATTAAATGATTTATCGGGGGGATGGTTACGTAAAGTGGCCTTGGCCCGCGCGCTAACTAACGAGCCTGAAATCTTATTGCTAGATGAGCCAACTAACCACTTAGACATTGATGCTATTGCCTGGTTAGAAAGCTTCTTGCTCGATTTTAAAGGTGCCATTGTCTTTGTCAGTCACGACCGTGCCTTTATTCGTAAAATGGCCACGCGCATTGTCGATCTTGACCGTGGTAAGCTGTCTAGCTGGCCGGGTAACTACGATGAATACTTGGTTAATAAAGAAGAAGCACTGCGCGTAGAATCCGAGCAAAATGCGTTATTTGATAAACGCTTAGCACAAGAAGAAGCTTGGATCCGTCAAGGGGTGAAGGCCCGTCGTACCCGTAATGAAGGCCGAGTTCGCGCCCTTAAAGCTTTGCGGGTAGAGCGCAGTGAGCGTCGTGAAAGTGTTGGCAAAGTGAACGTGACCTTAGACGATGTGCGCCGCTCCGGTAAAATTGTATTTGAAGCAGAAAATCTTAATTTTGCTTATGAAAACAAGCCGTTACTGAAAAACTTCTCAACCCTTATTCAGCGTGGCGATAAAATTGCCTTGGTGGGACCCAACGGCTGCGGTAAGAGTACTCTGATTAAGCTGTTATTAGGTCGACTAGAAGCCGACTCTGGTACTTTAAAATGTGGCACCAAGTTAGAGGTGGCCTATTTTGACCAATATCGTGAGCAGCTGGATCCTGAGCGCACCGTTATGGATAACTTGGCTGAAGGTAAGCAAGAAGTCGAAGTGAACGGTCGCAGTCGCCATGTGTTGGGTTATTTACAAGACTTTTTGTTTGAGCCTAAGCGTGCTCGCACCCCAGTAAAAGCTTTGTCGGGCGGTGAGAAGAACCGTTTGTTACTGGCGCGTTTATTCTTAAAGCCCAGTAACTTGTTAGTACTTGATGAGCCGACCAACGACTTGGATGTAGAAACCTTAGAGTTGTTAGAGGAATTGCTAGCTGAGTATAAAGGCACCTTGTTGTTAGTGAGTCACGACCGTGATTTTATTGATAACACCGCTACCCATTGCTGGTTATTTGAAGGCGAGGGCAAAGTCAGCGAGTTTGTGGGCGGCTACTTAGATATGCAGCACCAATTGTCCTTTCAAACTCCGGCACCGACCACCAAGGCCAAAACGAACAAAGCTGTCGCACAAGTTGAGCCCAAAGCAAAGCCGGTCGCTGAGGTTAATAAAGCCAATAAAAAGCTCTCTTATAAAGAGCAGCAAGAGCTGAAGGGGCTGCCTGCTAAACTTGAACAACTTGAGCAAGCGATAGAGCGCTTACAACTTGTGGTGAATGCGCCCGACTTCTTTAGCCAAAGTGACGAGCAGACTCAAGGCACTTTGCAGGAGCTCGCTGATACAGAGGCCGAGTTTGAAACCGCCTTTACTCGCTGGGAAGAACTAGAAGCACAAAGCGCTTAACAGACAGTGATACGTTTTACGCTGAACGCGGTGCGAAAAAATAAACCGGTTGCATCTTTCACCCATGATGTAGCGCGTTTAACGTATCGCTCTTTTTCATTTGATTAAAAAATAACCTTGATTTTTGCTGCTAATTGCATTATTGATAAAGGGCTGCTCGTGATTATTTAGCCCTTTACCTTTGGCTGAAGAGTAAAATCGGTGCAGTGATTGTTTAGCATTTTGATATTTGTGACACACTTTGTTCAACACATGAGGTTAATACCTATGAAGAGACAAAAACGTGACCGTTTGGAAAGAGCCCGTACTCGCGGTTATCAAGCAGGCGTAAGTGGACGATCAAAAGACAATTGCCCTCATCACGACTTTGATGCCAAAGGAGAGTGGTTAGGGGGGTGGCGAGAAGCCATGGAAGATAAAGGCGCAGGCCTGTTCTTACGTTAAACAATTCCAATAAAAAGGCCCCGATATATCGGGGCCTTTTTTAATATTGGTTAAGCAGCATAGCTGCCTTAAAACGAAGAGGTATCGGTAAATAAACCGACTTTTAAATCTTTGGCTTCATAGATCACGCGGCCATCGACTTCTACTGTGCCATCAGCAATACCCATAATGAGTTTGCGCCAAATAACGCGCTTTAACGTAATGCGATAGGTCACTTTTTTGGCCGTAGGAACAATTTGGCCACTAAATTTCACTTCACCTACACCCAGTGCACGTCCTTTACCCGGGCCGCCTTTCCAACCTAAGAAAAAACCCACTAGCTGCCACATAGCATCTAAGCCTAAGCAGCCAGGCATAACAGGGTCGCCTGGGAAGTGACAATCAAAAAACCATAAGTCTGGGTTAATATCTAGTTCAGCAACAATTTCGCCTTTGCCGTGCTCACCACTTTCATCACAAATGTGAGTGATGCGGTCCATCATTAGCATATTAGGTGCAGGCAACTGGCTGTTACCTGGGCCAAATAATTCACCTTGGCTACATGCCAAGAGTTCTTCTCGAGTAAAGGCGTATTTGCCCAGTTCTTTTTGCGAAGGGATATCTTGTGAAGGCATAGTTTCACTATTCCATTATGTTCAGGCCTGAGCCTTTATTGTAAATTGGCGCCATTCTAGCGAACACTTGTTCGCTAGACAAGTCCGATCACTTTAGTATCGAAATAAGCGCCGTAAAAAACCGGTATTCACGGAGTGACCATTTAGATCATCTAGACGCTCTCTAATACGACCAAACAGGGTATCAGCTTGCTCTACATCGCCGGCTACATTGCCGGTAAGCAGCTCAATGGCCTGTGTAACATGGGTCACTGGATAAATATGGAATTGCCCCGCAGTAACGGCTTCGACCACTTCGTCTGACAAGTTTAATTGTAGTTGGTTGCTAGCGGGTAAAATAACGCCTTGCTTACCCGTTAGGCCCTGAATTTTACACAAACGGTAAAACCCTTCTATTTTTTCGTTAACGCCTCCTACCGGCTGCACATTACCAAATTGATCAACGGCACCTGTTAGGGCAAATTGTTGATAAATGGGTTCTTTGGCTAATGCTGATAACAGCGCGCACAAACCCGCTAATGAGGCGCTATCGCCGTCTATTTCGTGATAGGACTGCTCAAAAACCAAGGTGGCTGATAAAGGAGTAGGGTGCTCGGCGCCAAATACATTGGCCAGATAACCTTGAATTATCATCATAGCTTTGGCATGAATATGGCCGGCAAGCTCTGACTTTCTTTCAATATCAGACACATCACCGTCACCTAAGTGTACGGTTGCGGTTAAGCGTACTGGCTCACCAAAATCATAGGGGTGACCGGTAATTTGTAACACAGATAGACCGTTAATTTGGCCCACCGTCTGCCCTTGGGTTTGTAGTAGATATTGGCCATCGCGCACGCCTAAGTCAGATTGCTCCAATAAATAGCTTAAGCGATAGTCTTGTTCTTGTTGTGCGGCTTGCATGTGAGTGTCACGAATTAACTCACTTTGTTCGCGCCGTGCTGCAACATCAGCCAGTTGCATTATGGCTACTAATTCAGCCTCAACCAAGGTTAACTTATGCTGATGGTCGGTCATTTTACTGGCATGGCGACAGAGACGGCTGATAGCGCTGGCATCAAAATCTAATAGTTGATGCTTATGGCGCAAATGTGACAAATACCCTAAATACTCAGGCAGAGCGTGCTTGAGATCCCACTCCGGAATAATATCGGCGCGTAAAAATGCCAAAGTGTCGAGTTCATGATCCAGCATATACAGCTCAGCAACCGCCATACGATCACCCACTAAAACCAAATGGATATCCAGTGGGGGAGGCTCAGGTTGAAAGTAAAATGCCGCCATTTCAGCGGGGCGACTCCACTCTACTTGGCGAGTAAGGAGCGCATTTTTGAGTCTAAACCATAGCTGGGGCTGATTAAGCAGTTCATCAATAGGCACCACCAAATAGCCGCCATTGGCTTGATGTAACAGTCCAGGCTCAAGCAAGTGATGATGACTAAACACAGACCCTTGCTCGGTTTGAAAATGCACGGCACCAAATAACTGTTCAGGACTAAACTGACGCGCATAAACAATGGGCATGGTGTTATTATGACGGTGCACCATTAGGTTTATTAATACAGGGTGGCTAAAGCCTTGTCCCGCCGCGACATGTTGCGATAACAAAGATAAGTAGTCCGCCACTTTAGGGTTATGATTTTGTTTTTTTAGAATACGTTGCACTATGTGCTCTGCTTCTAAGTGACGTGATGAGAGTTCTAATAATTGACCCACTAACTCACAAAATACTAATCCGGTACCGGCTTTGAGCTTTAACCAAATAGGTTTTTGTGGATGATTGAGGTTTTCTGCATAGCACAGGTCGAACAAATCGGCATGGTTAGCGTGCTTTGTGATTAAGCTTTCTACTAATTCTTCATAGTCCACGCCAGAAAAGCCATTTAATAATAAAATGGGGTTCATCGCATTTAATGCTGACAAAGTAGCAAAAGCTGAATCTGCCCTTGCTTGCAAGGCACTCAACTCGATAGCCGGTACTTGACTTAATGTAGCGATATCGTCGGGCAATGTTACCCTAGGGTTTAGTTCAATTTGACTCAGTGGCTGCACTCAAAAAACTCATTGATATTGGTAAATTACCGCTAGTATACGCGCGCCAGTCTTGGGGTCGACTGCTGGATGAAGAATATGCACTAAAAAGCGATTTTAACCGCAGAATATAACTTAGTGTGGTGGTTATTTAATCACAGCATGCGCTAGGTCATAAACAAGGGGCTTATGTGGAATACCACAATGGAGCTCACTTTAATAAATCATCATCCTGTACTAGGTTAATGTAATAAGCATTTTAGGGGCGAAACCGCATGGGCAAAATAAAAAAAACAGCCACGTCGGTCGTGGTATTAGCCGCGATAGGGGTGGGCATTGGAGTTGGAGGCGCACATTTGCTGAGTAAGCAACGTGCCGTAAGTGACCAAGGCCACGCCAATACGCAATTAAACAGCAATAATACGCAGTTGGTACAAAAAGGAGAGTATGTTGCACGCACCGCAGACTGTGTGGCTTGCCATACCGCACCAGGAGGCCAGCCTTTTGCCGGTGGCTTAGCCATGGAAACGCCGTTAGGGGCCATTTATAGTACCAATATTACACCGGATAAAGACACTGGTATTGGCCAATATTCACTGGCCGATTTTAAGCGTGCAGTGCAACATGGTGTGACACCCGACAATCGTCCTTTATATCCAGCGATGCCATATCCTTCTTACGCTATTATGCCTGATGAAGACATTAGCGCCATGTATGCCTACTTTATGACAGGCGTGAATGCGGTGAATCAAGCTAATGGTGAATCAACTATTCCGTGGCCATTTAATATGCGCTGGCCCATGAGTTGGTGGCAGCTGCTGTTTGCTCCTGATCGTGACTTTGAGCCAGATACACAATTAAGTGCTCTTGAAAACCGGGGAGCTTATTTAGTTGAGGGCCCAGGGCACTGTGGTGCTTGTCATACACCGCGTGGGTTGGCGTATCAAGAAAAAGCCATGAAAATGGATGGCGCCAACAGTGCTTTTTTATCGGGTGCTGTGATTGATGGCTGGCGGGCAAAGAGCTTACGTGGCGAAGCCCGTGGTTTGTCCTCATGGTCCCAGGATGAACTTGAACAATTTTTTGCTACCGGGCGAACTGATAAAGTGGCGGCCTTTGGTGCTATGGGCGATGTTATTGAGCACAGTACACGCTATATGAGCGAAGCTGATATTAGTGCTATGTCGGCCTATCTTAAGCAATTACCCCCAGCCAAAGGCAAGATATTAGCGTTTGAGCCTAAAGAGGATACGACGACGGCTGCATTACAAGCAGGTAGTGATTTGAGTCAAGGTGCATTGCTTTATGTAGAGAATTGCATGGTATGTCATCGAGCTGATGGTTTAGGCATTCCGCGCATTTTTCCTGCGTTAGCAGAAAACTCTGCAATTTTTGCTAAAAATCCCCAGTCAGTTATTCAGGTAACACTGGAGGGCGGAAAAATGCCCAGCAACAATAAAGATGTGATGGATTTTGCCATGCCTTCCTTTAATCACATGAGTGATGATGAAGTGGCGTCTGTGATTAACTTTATTCGTAATGGCTGGACCAATCAAGCCCCTGAGGTGGCAGCCAGTGAAGTCAAACACATTCGACAATTTTTGGCGGGCAAGTCCCCCCACTTAGCCGTTGCAGGAGACGCACATGAGTAATTTATTCACACTGCGGTTGAGCATCGCCTTGGGCGGCATATTATTGGTCGCAACAGGCTTGGCACAAGCGTCATCAAATAACACGCGTTATGCTGTTGTTGATAAAGAAGGGCAACCTTTGCCCGATTATGTATTGCCATCAGATACACTCATCCCTGATGAGCCTAATGCTGAGCAAATTTTATACGGTAAACGGTTGTTAAATGAAACCAAAACCCTGATGCCTGATAATGTGGGCTCGCATATGAACTGTAATAGTTGCCATATTGAACAAGGTACTAAGCCTTATGGTGCGCCTTATATCAATACCTTTAATTCTTTTCCACAAATAAACCCCCGTGCTGAGCGGATGTTTTCATTAGAGGATAGAATTAACGGTTGTATGCAGCGTTCAATGAACGGCAAGCCATTAGATGAAGACTCAAATGAAATGCAGTCCATGATTGCCTACATGAAATGGCTGGCGCAAGACGTTCCTCACGGTGGTCGAGTGCAAATTGATAACAGTGGACCGATTGATAAAAGTTTAGTGCCCGACCCAGACCGTGGTAAAGCGATTTATGCGCTGCAATGTGCGGCTTGTCATGGTAGCAATGGTGAAGGAAAACGAGACGCCTCTGGTACTATGGCCTTCCCACCGTTGTGGGGTGATGAGTCCTTTAATTTAGGGGCCGGCATGGCGCGTACTTATAAAGCGGCGGCCTTTATTAAATATAATATGCCAATGGGCGTTAACACTCATGGTGGCTGGGGCGAAGGTGAGGTGCTTAATGATCAAGACGCTGTTGACGTAGCTCATTATTTTACTCATCAGCCTAGACCGGACTATCCGGCTAAAATATACGACTTTCCTAGCGGTAATCGTCCTAAAGACTTCCGCGATTAATAATTGAGGTCTACAAGTCACTTTAAACAAAAATGCCGAGCTTACACTCGGCATTTTTTATGGAGGTAGCGACTCAGATACAGATAGATTGTGACTCGCTTATCGCATTCATTATAATATAGAGAAAAATAGAGCGATAAAGTTAGATTGTTACTATAATAGCTATAGTAGTATTTAAGCTAAAATTTAAGAGTAAATCGCACCCCATTTTAGACACTATACTAAAATAATTAGCCGCTAATAAGGTCATGATCTATGAGAAAAAACTTACCCATAACTGATAATGAAAAGCGCTTTACCGGTCATGAGAAGCTGATTACCGTTACTGATACCCAAGGTAATATCACTGAATGCAATGAGGCATTTGTTGCTATGAGTGGCTTTTCACGGGAGGAGCTTTTAGGTCAACCCCACAACATAGTACGTCACCCCGAGATGCCCCCCGACGCATTCAAAATGATGTGGGCGCACCTTAAAAAAGGCCAACCCTGGATGGGGGTGATTAAAAATCGCTGTAAAGACGGGGGCTTTTATTGGGTGGATGCCTATGTCACTCCCATGACACGCCATGGCAAGGTAGTGGGATATGAGTCGGTACGCTCGGCGCCTAGACAAGAAGATGTGGCCCGCACCCAGCAGCTTTATAACAAGATACAAAATGGTAAGCAGCCATCGCGATTGAGTGTGGCAATGCGAAGCATTAAAGCGTCCCCGCATCAGTTATTTTTATTGCTGGCGCTATTAAGTTGGGGCGGTTTGTTGCTGACCGGCAGTAATTTGAGTGCACAGCTAGTGCTGGTTTGCTCGGTAGTGATATATGCCTTGTGGGCGCATCAGCTAAAAAAATCAATGATCCTTTCATTAAATAATATGCTAAAAACCGCTTTTTCTCACCCATTGGCGGTACAAAGTTATACTAATGATGTGGGGGAGGTCGGTAAGCTTAAAGTGGCAATTTTAAGTGAGCTGGCACACCTTGGTACTGTGATCACACGTATTGAAAGTGCGGCAAAAAATGTAGCGAATGAAACGGATTCAGGGTTTACATTGACCCAAAGTATGCGCTCCGAAATTGAGTGTCAGCAAGCTGAAACCCAGCAAGTGGCTACCGCCATGAACCAAATGAGCACCACTATTAGTGAGGTTTCTCAGCATGTTAGCGAGACCGCAGCATCGGCAGATACCGCTAATAATTTAGTTACTCAGGGTACGGCGATTGCCAATGTCACCAAAGAATCCATTGAAACACTGCGTGATACCGTTGCCGATATCAGTCAATCGGTCACAGCTGTGTCTGAACAGACAGAAAATATTGCTAGTGCAGCGAAGATGATTGAACAAATTGCAGAGCAAACCAACTTATTAGCACTTAATGCGGCCATAGAAGCGGCTCGTGCAGGAGAGCAAGGTCGCGGTTTTGCCGTGGTGGCCGATGAAGTACGAAACTTGGCACAGCGTACTCAAGCGTCTACTCAAGAAATTTATAACATAGTCAATGAGCTAACAGCACGAGCAAAGAGTGCCGTGACCGTTGCTGAGCAAGGGACTACCCATGCCGAAACTGGGGTGGCACGGGTACAAGAAAGTGGCGTTATGCTGAATGGAATTTCTGATGCGGTAGAAAATATTGCTAATATGTCAACCCAGATGGCGGCGGCCGTTGAAGAGCAAGCTCATGTGGCCGAAGATATTAATCGCCAAGTCGTTAACATTGCCGGCCTTGCCGACTCCAGCGCCGACAGCGCTCATAAAGCCTCGGCTTCATTAAGTGATTTAAAGGATATTTCCGGCGATTTACACGAGCTAGTGGTGCGCTTTAGGCAGGGCTAAATACGCCTTATCATAGAGATCACTCGACATTTTTAGCCGCTGCTAGTCTTGTTGTTACAACAAGACTAGCAACGTTCGCAATGACTGAAAGCTAAATAGGTGCCAGCTCTATATTGTTAACTTACCGCTACCCCTCGCTAGTCATTTCTACTCCCTGCTGGCTGGCAAACACCAAGGCCTTAAGGCCTGCTTCGGGGTCTATGTCTGCAAATTCAGCTGGGTTTTCTAATCGTTTTACAAACGCTAAGCTAGGCGCATGTTCGGCCATGCTTTCGATTAAAAACTGACTGGCGATAGCGGGTGCATTGACGCAGGCCAATACTTGGCCATTGGGTGTCAGCAATTCCGGCAGGCGGCGCAATATCTTGTGATAATCTTGGGTAAGTGCAAAGCTGCCTTTTTGAAACGAAGGCGGGTCAATAATCACCAGTTCATAAGGACCCATTTTTCGTAACCTGCCCCATGATTTAAACACATCATAACCAAGAAAGGTTACCGCTCTTACATCTTGCTGATTAAGGCGATGATTATCGCGCCCCCGGCTTAGCATGCCTTTTGCCATATCAAGATTAACGACTTGCTTCGCGCCCCCAGCCATGGCTGCCACCGAAAATCCACAGGTGTAGGCAAATAAATTTAATACCTTTTTGTCCGCCGCTTGCTGGCGCACCCAGTCTCGTCCTAAGCGCATATCAAGAAACAGGCCATGGTTTTGATTGCGCCCCAGCACTAATTGATATTGTAACCCTTGTTCGTATACCACAGGGTTGGCTTCAAGTTCACCCCAGATAACCTCAATCGGGGATCCGGCTCGTTTTCTATGTTGTATTAACATAGCGCGGCCACCGGCTTGTTGCCATAGTGTGTGCTGGGCAAACTCACTCAGCCCCTTAGTCAGCGTTGTGATAAACTCTAAGGTTGGTTCAATAAATAAGGTCACTAATAATTGATCACCCAACCAGTCAGCCGTTATCTGCTCAAGACCCGGCCAACGGCGCCCTCGGCCGTGAAATAAACGCCGTAACTCTTGAGGGTGATGGGCTTGGTGTTCAACAAAGCGAGCTTCAAGCTCAGTAAAAAAAGTGGGTAGGGCAGTGACGTCCATTAGGGCTCTCAACACATTAATTGTTAGAATGTTTAGGGCGCTATGTTAACCAGCGCATCACCATAAGGCCACTTATGTTCCGTGGATCTCATTTGAATAGTGGTGTGCTTTAAGGCTTTTTTGAGCGCGATTAGTGTAAAACAATGACTATTTTGTGGTCTGCTGCTTAGGCTTTTGCTGGCGCTTATTGTTTGCGCGGCGTCGATTGGCTTTTTTATCCCGTACAGGGCGCTTACGTTCACCGCTTGCAGGGGTATCTGTTACGGGAAACCCCGCTAAGGCTTGCAATGGCAGCTCAGCCCCAGTTAATTGACGAATGGCCGCCAGCGCCTGCGCTTCACCATGGCACACCAACGAAATGGCAACCCCACTTAAGCCGGCTCGGGCGGTGCGGCCGACCCTGTGAACATACACAGGGGCACTGGGAGGTAGGTCCAAGTTGATCACTACCGCAAGCCTTGCCACATCTATGCCTCGTGCCAGCAAGTCGGTGGCCACCAACACCCGTACCTCCTCTTTTTTAAAGGCCAATAAGGCCTGCTCACGTTCACTATGATCTTTTTCGCCATGTAGCGCTCGCGCCACAATATTGGCTTTATTTAACTTTTTTGCCAGCGCATCGGCACTGTCTCGGGCATTAATAAACACCAAAGCTTGCTGTTGTTTAAATGAGGTTGTGAGCAGCGCAATTAACGCCTGTGCCTTGCTACCTTTGTTCACCAAATAACAATGCTGATCAATGGCATCCACCACCTGATTGTGATTGCCCACCTCAATACGCTGTGCATTGGGCATAAATAACGCCGTTGTTTTGGCTAACTCAGCTGCCAGCGTGGCTGAAAATAGCAGCCGTTGCTGTAGGGCTGGCAAGGCGTGCAAAATACGCTGAATGTCCGGCCAAAATCCCATGTCCAGTAAGCGGTCGGCTTCATCTAACACCAAATGCTTAACGCTAGATAATGACACTTGCTGC
This sequence comes from Oceanisphaera sp., assembly GCF_052084945.1. Taxonomy (NCBI): domain Bacteria; kingdom Pseudomonadati; phylum Pseudomonadota; class Gammaproteobacteria; order Aeromonadales; family Aeromonadaceae; genus Oceanisphaera; species Oceanisphaera sp. The sequence goes on along the minus strand of NZ_JBQDEX010000066.1, from coordinate 595 downwards.
TGATTGAGCAGATCTAATAAGCGCCCCGGCGTGGCGATTAATAACTGGGGAGTGTGTTGTGCCAGTGCCGTGATCTGTTTATGGATATCGACTCCACCAGATACCATCAGCTGAGAGAGGTTGACGGCTTGGGATAAGGGAGCAAGCACGGCATTAATTTGTGCCGCCAGCTCACGGGTTGGCACTATGATAACCCCTAGAATGTGCCCGCCACTCTCTTCATTGTTTTGTGATGCTAGCGAGAGCTGTTGTAACAGGCCCAAACCAAACGCCACTGTTTTACCGCAGCCGGTGTGAGCCAGAGCCAATACATCTTTTCCGGCAATAATCGCCGGTATTGCTTGGTGCTGAATGGCCGTTGGCGTGTAATATTGTGCGGGCAAGGCCGCCAATAGAGAAGGGGAGAGATTAAGCTCACTAAAAGACATGATTAGGCTCATTAGGCAGGCAGAAAAACGAATAACCAGTGTAAACAGCAGCGCAAACTAAGTAAACCCTATTGCTAATGGCCAATTTTGCAGAGTAAAGCCCTGTTTGATTTAGTCTGGCCTCGGAGAAATTGGATACCAAGCAGCATAAAAAACTGCTCGTTAAC
>NZ_JBQDEX010000065.1:0-14622 GCF_052084945.1 Oceanisphaera sp. | reverse complement strand
CCAGCTTCCAGCTTCCAGCTTCCAGCTTCCAGCTTCCAGCTTCCAGCTTCCAGCTTCCAGCTCTCAGCTATCTTTTCGCTTTGGTTTAGTTTGGTTTTTTGCGCTTTAGCGGGGCCATGCCGTCGTGGGAGCCTAGGCCTGTGCCGGGGGCTAAACGATCACTGCGATCTTTTAAGGCTTTGGCGGGTTTAGTGGGCTTGTTAGCTGGCTTATAGGCGTTGGGAGCCCCTTTTCCCTGATAACCCTTGCCTTTAGGCGGTTGGGCAGTGGCTTTTTTCTTGTTAGGCCTAATGCCTTTAAATTTGCCTATTAGACCTTCAAAAGTCATAAAGCTAACCTCTTGCTGCAAAAAGCGCTCTACGCGTTTAAAGGCATCCCAATCTTTAGGACCCACTAAAGACAGCGCTAAGCCTTTGGCTCCTGCTCGGCCAGTACGACCAATACGGTGCACATATTCTTCAGCTTGCTTTGGCATATCAAAGTTAACCACCAAAGACACTTGTAATAGATCTAAGCCTCGTGAGGCCACATCTGTGGTGATCAGCACTTTTTGCTGGCCTCGGCTAAAGCTATCCATAATGCGGTTACGTTCAGATTGGCTCATATCACCGCTAAGCGCAGTTGTATTAAGGCCTTGTGCTTGTAGTAAGCTGGATAAGCGCTCGGTATCAGCACGTGTGGCCGTAAAAATAATGGCCTGCTGATAAGGCTGGGTGGTTAAAATATGCTGTAACAATGCTTGCTTATGATCGAGGTGATCACACAAATAAAAGCGCTTTTCTATATCTAGATGTTCAGCGTTAGCGGCTCCTACGGCAATGCGTTTTGGGGAGCGTAATAAGGTATTGGCCATGTCATTGACTTGGGCATGATCGAGGGTGGCCGAAAACATTAAGGTTTGGCGGCGTCTATGATCTGCGGCTTCATTAATCTGATTTAGTTCTTTGGCAAAGCCTAAGTCGAGCATGCGATCGGCTTCATCCATAATCAATAACTCAAGGCCATTGAGCATGAGTGAGCGTGATGTTAAGTGATTAGCCAATCGACCTGGAGTGGCGACAATCACTTGAGGTTGTCGGCGCAACAGTTTTATTTGATCGTTAAAGTTTTCGCCACCCAGTAGCAGGGCGATATTGATGGCGTTGCCGCTGGTGAGTGAGCGTAGTTGTTCGTATACCTGTTTAGCCAGCTCGCGGGTGGGGGCTAAAATTAGAGCTCTGGGATCGCGTTTACTTAAGGCTTTGGTTTTAATCAACCGTTGCAGTGCGGGCAACAAAAAGGCCAAGGTTTTACCTGAACCTGTTTTAGAGGAGGCAATGAGATCGTGGCCGGTTAATATCACAGGAATCGCTTTATCTTGAATCTCTGTCAGGGTGTGTAACCCTTGATGGTCTAGTGCGGCCATTAGACGGTTGTCTAAACCAAGATCTTTAAACTGTTCGGGTTGTTGCACCAAGTGACTGCTCCGCTGATAAAAATAACCAATAAAATGGCGCCTATTGTATAAGAAATTTAGCGATAAGTATTCATCAGCCTGAAGCGGCTTTTATCGTAGCGGAGGCTTTGTGCTTTATCAGTTGAGTTAATACTCTATTTTTGCTCCAATGCGCTCTTTAATCATGACAGCACAGGATAAAAATAATGAAACTAAGCGCACGTAACCAACTTAAAGGTACGATTACAGTGATTACTGCGGGTGCAGTAAACAGTGAAGTGACGCTACAACTTGAAAACCAACAGCTAGTGACTGCCATTATTACGGCCGCCAGTGTTAATAACCTGGACTTAAAAGTGGGTAAAACAGCGTATGCGGTGATTAAGGCTTCTAGTGTGATGCTAGTGACAGGTGACGCCATTAAAACGTCGGCACGCAATCAATTAGCCGGTGTCATATCGGGTGTTACAGCTGGTGCGGTAAACAGTGAAGTGAGCCTAGACTTAGGCCAAGGTGTAACGGTTGCGGCTATTATCACAAAAGACAGTACTGAGCGTTTAGCACTGGCTGAGGGCGTTAAGGCACAAGCCTTGGTTAAAGCTTCAAGCATTATGCTTGCGGTTGATGCTTAATACTGCGATAACGATTTGCTACCAATCTGGAACACTAACTGATCAGGTTTTATGGTTTGTGTAGAGTTGATTTCAATCGGCTAACAAGGGCGAAAAGGATGCGTACTTGTTAGTGGGGTGTCGAGCCATGGCTCGACATTTTTTTGACTGCCATGAGGTTTAAGAAAGACACTAACCGCCGAGCAGACGGCAATGATGCTCGTTGAAAACGTGACATTATGCTGATATAAACTCAGCATAAAATAGCATATGGAAAGTATACATGGAGCGTAGCGTATTAAATATGCCTTTAATTGTCACAGAGGCGGGCTACTGGATTAACCCGTATTGGTTTTGGGGAATATGGCTGGCTTTGCTGGCTGTAGCCGCATTTTTGATTAGGTATTATCGTAATAAGCTGTATCGCCAGCGAGCGTTAATACAAAAGCTGAGTGAAAACGCTAACTCTTTTCGCTATTTAGTTGAAACGGCCCATGAAGGCATTGCCGTGGTGCAAAACAAACGCTTGGTTTATCTTAACCCGCGTATGTGCGAAATGAGTGGATATAGCGAAGATGAACTAAAAGCTTTACCTTCTTTTATGCCTTTAATTGCTCCCTCTGCACGGGACGTTATGATGGAAAATTATCTACGTCGCTTAGCTGGAAAGGCATCGCCACAACGTTATGAGAGCCTATTTTTGCGTAAAAACGGCAACAGCTATCCCATTGAGCTCAGTGGGGTTGCCATTGTATGGGAAGGTAAACCCGCCACACTGAATATGCTGACTGATATTTCTGCCCGTAAGTCGGCCGAACAAAAAATGCATTATTTAGCACATCACGACAGCCTTACCGGGTTGGCTAACCGTGCCATGCTGCAAGACCGCATGAAGCAAGCCATTGCCCTTGCGCAGCGAACGCACATCCCCTTGGGGGTTTTATTTATTGATTTAAATGAATTTAAAAAAATAAATGATACTTACGGTCATGACGTGGGCGATTGTTTATTACAGAAAGTGGCCTTGCGACTTAACGCCTTATTGCGCGAGTCTGATACGTTGGCGCGGGTGGGGGGAGACGAGTTTGTGGCCTTGCTGACTCAGGTTAACGATATGAATGAGTTGCAACAATGTATGGGCCGCATTGAGGCGACCATGAAGGCGCCTTTTTATATTCAACACCATGTACTTTTGTGTCATGTCAGTCAGGGGGCTGCTGTTTACCCGGATGATGGCAATACGGCTCAGGCATTATTGCACCGAGCCGATCAAAATATGTATCTAGACAAACAGCATTATTACGAGCGTGATGCTGTGATAACAAAAGCACCTTGAGCCAAATTTGCTAGTGCGGCATGGATTGTAAAGGTGCGGCTTAACCTAAAGTAAGCACAATAGGGGCTTATTGCTACTAAGCGTACCTCTGTGCTGGCTGATTGTATTCGCCCATTGATATACTCTGTGTGTTATCTTCTTTATTACTGCCAAGGCGATGGACTGTTGACCGTGCTTAACCCTGTTGAGTGCGAGGGCAAGCGAATAAAAGTGTATCAAATTTAAGCGAATTAATTAGGTGAAGTAATGAATAAAGCACAGTTTAGTACCGTTAAGTCGTCGCAGGTGATCCTCAAAGAGCTGATGGTGCCTTCTTATGCCAACTTTGGTGGCAAGGTACACGGTGGGGTTATTTTAGGGCTAATGGATAAAATTGCATATACCTGTGCGGCCTCCCATTGCAAAGGCTACTGCGTTACCGCATCGGTAGATTCGGTTGATTTTATGAACCCGGTAGAAGTGGGGGATTTGCTCACATTGTATGCGTCCGTTAACTATGTGGGTTCAAGCTCGATGGAAGTGGGTATTAAAGTTGAATCAGAAAACTTTCGTGAAGGCACGGTAAAACATACCAATACGTCCTATTTTACGATGGTGGCATTAAGTGAAGAAACCCGTAAGCCGGTTAAAGTGGCGGGCTTATTATTGGAAGATGAAGATGAAATTCGTCGTTTTGTGATGGGTAAATTACGCAAAAAGCTACGTCGTGCGCATCAACAAGAAATTGACGATATTGGTAAGGCGCTGGATATGGGCAAAGCGATACCTGAGCTAACCGGTGAAAACTGTCAGGTACCGGAGTCGGCATATCAAGTGTGATGAGCTGTTAAGTTTGATATGAGCAAACACGGGTGAAGCGCCACATAACTGTGATACTTATCAGTGGTGGGGGGCTTCTCTCTTAACGCAGTTAACAGGTGAGTAATGTGATATGCATTAAAAAAATAGCGGCCTTGTTGCTGCTGGTATTGCTGCAGTCTTGTGCGAGTGCTCCGGGCTCTGCGAAGGCATTTGGGCCATCAGCTGTTGTGAGTACGCAGCAAGGTAAGGCCTCTTATTATGGTGGGCGCTTTCACGGTCGAAAAACGGCTAGCGGTGAAGTTTTTAATAAAAATATACTGACGGCTGCTCATCGCACCTTACCGTTTGGCACTCGGGTTAGAGTGACTAACTTGAAAAATGATAAATCGGTTGTGGTGCGCATTAATGACCGTGGCCCTTATGCCAAAGGCCGAGTGATTGATGTGTCGGAGCAGGCCGCGCGTCAGTTAAAGATGAAGCACGACGGTGTGGTTAAGGTAAAAGTCGAACGCCTAAAGTAATCAGCGCTTAGCTTAACATTCAGCATTCAATAAGCAGCGCATAACGCCGTGCTTAAGGATTAAATACGTGCTTACAAAAAACATAATACGCGTATTAGTGGGTGTGGTGCTCGGTTTTCCTTTGTCGGTATCAGGGGCGCAGGCCGTTTTTGCCGGTGGAAGTTTTTGGGTGATGGAGGCGCTGTTTGCATCTCGCCTAGGCATTAAAGAGATAAAGGTAGGTTGGATGCAAACGCCCAGTCGTTCTCTCCGCCGGCAAGCTGTATGGCTAGAGTACGACCCGCAGCAGGTTAATTATGGTGAACTGCTGACCTTATACTGGGCTGCTATCGACCCTTTCGACGGTAAAGGGCAATATTGTGATCGAGGACAACAATATAGCCCAGCTATTTATGTGCAAACGGCTTTTCAGCGTCGGCTTGCGCAGCAAAGTCGTGCCACCCTAGCCTTAGGGCAAGATCAACAGGTTAAAACGCGTATCTTATCTGCTAATAGCTTTACCCCCGCCGACGAACGTCATCAGCAATATTATCAAAAACATTTTTTGCTTTATGGCAATTATCGGCGAATGTGTGGCTACCCTAGCGAGCGTGATGTTCATGCGCAGGCTGTTGCAAAGTTCCTGCCTGCCACCACTGCACAATAGTATCGGCTATGGCATTGGCATTGTTTAAATCCAGCACAGGCACAGGGGCAACTAATTGGGGATGGTCGGTGGCCACGGCCAAAATATGCGCGTCTTGTAGACAGAGTAAAGGTTTGTGATGGCTGGGCCTGTGTATTTCAATTTTCTGGATGGGGGCCTCACGAAAGCCTTCAACAAGCACTAAGTCAAGTTGGTCTGTATTAAGGCGTGCCAATGACTCTGCTAAACTAGGCTCTTGGGGTTGAGGGTTTTCAAAGGTGAGAATGCTGCGTTGCGGCCCAGCTAATAAACATTGGCTGGCGCCGGCATGACGCAGTTCAAAGCTGTCTTTGCCTGCTTGGTCTTGCTCTACATCATGGTGAGTATGCTTAATAATGCCCACCCGCAGTTGACGTTGGGTAAGCAAGCTGACTAATTGGCGTAATAAAGTGGTTTTTCCACTGCCACTAAAACCGGCAAAGCCTAATAACGAGTAGGTATCACAACAGGGGCGCATTATTGCTCCAAACAAAAGACCAACCTGGGCAATAAGCAGAGTGTGGCGTGCTTTATTGCCAATAATAAAGGCATACTATTTGAAAAATATGTCTTTTGCGCCTTTTTTGTTGCTAAATGCCGTGGTATGCACAAAAAACAAAAAGACGAACACGACTATTTTTCGATAACGTCTTACAATAAGCTGTCTTTATGAGGTGAGTTGCTTTCGCCAATCTTATCAACTATCTGGGTAGCCAATACAGTTTGAAGCGACATAATCTACAACCATTAGGGTGCACTATGAATCGAGGAGCATGGGGGCTACTGGTCTTGTTACTGCTCAGCCTGAATGTGAAGGCTGATGACGTCAGCTTTAAATTAACCGGCCTAAAAGGCGATTTAAAAGACAACACCCAAGTATATCTCAAGCAGTTGCCACCCATTAAGGTTGAGCAACTTCCCCGCTTTCGTAAAGATATTCAAGAGGCTGTAATAACCAGCCTGCAAGCCCTTGGCTATTACAGCCCAGATATTGAAATTATTCCTGATAAAGACAGGCCTAAGCGCGTGACGGTAAATGTACAGGCGGGACAGCCTGTACGTATTCGCACGCTTAATATTGAGCTTAAAGGTGACTCACAAACCGACCCGCAGTTTGCCTCGTTGGTCAGTCAGTTGTCTTTGCATCAAGACGATGTATTTCAACATGATACTTATGAAAAAACCAAAGCCAGCTTGTTGAGTCTTGCGCTAACGCGAGGCTACTTTGACGCACAATATCAGCAGCACCAAGTGCAGGTACACCCAGCAGATCACGCAGCTGACGTTAATTTGATTTTTAATTCAGGCCCGCGCTATAAATTTGGTGAGTTACAAATTGATAGTGATAGACCCGTAGCTCGATTATTAGATCCGTTAGTTGATATAACCGCAGGCGAGCCTTTTTTAGCCAATAAAGTGTCTGACTTAAGCCGCTCTTTATCGAGTACAGAGTATTTTCGTCGTGTAGAAATACAGCCTTTAGTAGGGAGTGCGAATGAGCAGCATGAAATTCCCATGTCGGTCGTGTTGCGTGCTAAAGCTGATAATGAGGTTGAGGTGGGCATTGGCTTTTCCACCGATGAAGGGCCGAGAATCTCGACTAGTTGGGATAAACCGTGGATAAACAGTTTAGGCCACAGCTTGCAAACTAACCTTAAAATATCTGAACCAAAGCAAGACATTAGTGTTATCTATAAAATTCCTCGTGATAACCCGTTAGAGAATTACTATACGGTGCAGGGGGGCTATCAAATGCTTGATCAGGATGACACCAAAAGTGACCGTATTGTGGCGTCAATTCACCGCTGGGATAAAGACATTGGTGATTGGACGCGGGATGTGTTTATTCGCTCTGAATTTGAGTCTTATACCCAAGGTAAGCAAGAAGATGAAAGCTTTTTGCTGATACCTGGGGTGTCTTATAAGCGCACACGAGTACGCGGCGGTTTAAACCCGGTATGGGGAGATGCGCAACTTGCAACCTTAGAGCTTTCTGAGCCTTGGTGGGGATCTGACACTCGTTTTATTCGCTTATTTGGTCGAACTAAATGGTTACGCACTGTGGGTAAAGGCCAACGTGTGATTGCCCGAGCTGAGCAAGGGGCGGTGTGGGTTGATGAAGTGGATGAGTTACCGCCTTCTCTGCGTTTTTTTACCGGTGGTGATATGACGGTACGTGGCTTTAGTTACCAGTCAATTACGCCAGTAGATGATAATGGCGATCGTTTGGGTGCTAAGTATGCAACAGCGCTCAGCCTTGAGTATGATTATAAAGTGGCTGAAAAATGGCGATTGGCCACCTTTGTAGACACAGGTACTGCCACAAATGATTACACTGAATCTTGGAAAGTGGGCACCGGTTTAGGTGTGCGCTGGCAAACCCCTGTGGGGCCAGTTCGTGTCGACTTAGCATTTGGCGTGTCAGAAGAGCATGTTCCTATGCGCATTCACTTTACCTTAGGGCCTGAATTATGATGCTCACCCGAATAATAAGTGCCTTTGTGGTGGGGCTATGTTTACTACTGATGTTGCTCTTTAGCCTCTTGTTTACTCAGTTGGGTAATCAATGGTTATGGGGGATAGCCAAAGAGCAAGTGTCTGGGCTTGATGGCACGTTAGAGTCGGGCCAGCTGGGCCGAGGTTGGCATTTTAGTGAGTTACATTTTGAACAAGACTCGCTGGCGTTTTCGGCGCGTGATATCAATGTGGGCTGGCAATTAGGTAAGCTGCTTGAACGGCGGTTTTGGCTACAAGAGCTGGTTGCCGAAGACATTGAAGTGACGATTAAACATATTGCTGATGCTAAAGAAGACGAGCCAAGCGAGCCGTTGGGTCAATTTAGCCCCCCGGTACGGGTTGATCTTGATAACATTCAAGCTAATAACGTTAAAATATCTCTTCCTGGGCAAACCATTGCTTGGCAACACTTGCAGGTGGCTATGCACTGGGATAACGAGGCCATGGTGATTACCGGCCCCAATATGGATGGCCTAACACTTACTTTAAATAGTAATAATGATGCTCCTGCACCTGTAGAACCCGCGAATGATAATGTGGCTGAGGCCTTGGTGCTGCCAGAAGTTGTGCTGCCATTTCCTATTAAGTTACGTGATTTTAAGCTAACCAATAGCCAACTGATTCAACATGGCCAAGTACAAGCCTTGCATGGGGTTGCGTTAGAGATAGAAGGTAAAGACAGTACCATTAATATTATTAATGCCGAGCTTGATCATGAAATGGCAGTGCTCACACTGGGGGGGAGCCTGACTTTAGTCGACGATTACCCGCTTAATTTGGCACTAAATGGCGTGGTGCGCAAGCCGCTAATGGATGGTCAATTAGACGGTCAAAGTGTGGCATTAACCTTGTCAGATAGCTTGGCTAAGTTGAAGGGTAAATTGGTGTTGGGTGGGGTGCTTAAAGCGCATGCGGCGCTGTCTGCCGAGCCACTTGATCCTAAACTGCCTTTTGACTTGTCGGTGGACTGGCAACAGCTGGGCTGGCCATTTAATGATCCACAGTGGCGACTAGAGCAAGGCAAACTAAGACTCAATGGACGGCTAGAAGAGTACAGCCTAAGTTTAACCAGTGAGGCCATAGGGCCCGACTTACCGACTGTGGGTCTTACATTGGCAGCTAATGGTGACTTAAACCAAGCCCAAATTGCGCCATTTACCCTGACTTTGCCTAAAGGTGAAGCCAGCGTTAATGGTAATGTTAGCTGGAATGATGGCATTAATTGGCAAGGTGTGTTGGCTCTTGTCGATGTTGATCCTGGGGCGTTTGTAGCAGGCATGGATGGGCAGTTACAGGGGGAGTTAGCCACCCAATTTGCGTTGCAAGGTGAGCAATGGCAGCTTGACGCTACGACTGATATTACAGGCTCACTGCGTGATTATCCCTTGTCGCTTACCGGCCAAGTGTCTTTAGACCAGGCCTTACAAGGGCAAATTAATCAATTACAACTGACAAACGGTGACAATGCGCTAACGGTAAGTGGTGAGATAAGTGACCGTTGGCAACTTAACGGTGCATTGTCTGCGCCTAATTTAGCTGTATATGCGCCTGGGTTATACGGTGATTTAGCCGGCGACATTAAAGTGCGCGGTGCATTAGCTGCCCCAGAAATACAGGCTAATATTAACGGCAACAAAGCTGGGTTTAATGATAATGAAGCGCGTGATATTGGCCTGCAGGCAAACGCTACCTTGGGCGAAAACTTAGCGGGAAAAGTGAACTTTACCATAGACCGCATTCGCGCAGGCAGCATGACTATGAACTCATTAGTGCTTGCCGGATCTGGCACACAAGCTAGTCACCGATTAGATTTTAGCGTTAAGGGCGATCCACTTGCTGCTGATTTGGGATTAACGGGCAGTGTCGGCGACAGTGGTTGGCGTGGGCGTCTTCATAAAGGGGTGCTTGATAGCCCTCTTGATCGTTGGTCGCTACAGCAACCTTGGGTGATGTCGGTGCAAGACAGTACTTTTCGTGCTGAGCCTCATTGTTGGGGATCGCAAACCGCCTCTTTATGTGTTGATGCAATTCGTGCCAGTGCCGAGCAGGGTAAGCTTGGCTTTAATATGCGCAACTTAGATCTGGCCCGCCTTAAGCCTTTTTTTCCTGATGATTTTTCATGGGAAGCCATATTGGCAGGTCAAGTAAAGCTTGAGTGGAAGGATGGTGTGCCTAAGCTTAATGCCAATGTTAGTACTCCTGCCGGTACCTTTGTTAGCAGTTCCGCTAGGCTTGATTACCAAAGCTTATCGTTTACCAGTGATATGTCTGATAATCGATTGCAGTCAGCATTATCGTTTCGTTCAACCCAGCTTGGCCAGTTAACCTTAAAGGCCAATGTGGCTGACTTAAGTCATCAGCGCACGCTAACGGGCAATCTTAATATTGATCAGCTTAAATTAGATTGGCTGGCGCCTTTATTGCCTGAAGTGGCCCGCTTGCAGGGGACTTTGGCGGGGCAGGGGCGTTTAGAGGGCACCCTGACAGCGCCTTTGTTATTTGGCAATATTAAGCTAAGCGGCGGTGAAGTCGATACCTACTCTGATATGGTCACGGTACGTGATTTTACTACTGAGTTGGATATTAGAGGCTCGCAAGCGAGCATTGTTGGGCAATTAAAAGTGGGTGATGGGCCATTAAATATTAACGGTGAACTTGATTGGCGTGAGTTGCCCGTTAATGGTGAAATTCGCCTTAAAGGCCGAAATTTAGAGGCCGGTTATCCGGGCATGGGACGGGTGCGAGTAAGCCCCAATATGCGAGTGACTTTGGGTGAAAAGGCGCAAGTTAGAGGGGAAATTGTGATTCCTTGGGCGCGCATCGAAGTTAAAAAATTACCAGAAAGTGCCGTAGGGTTATCGTCGGATGTGGTGGTGGTTAAGCCATCGGGAGTGGTGCCCGAAACAGGTCCAAGTTTACCCCTAGAAATGGGAATTCAAGTGCGCTTAACCGATGATGTGCGCTTAGAGGCTTTTGGCCTAGATACTCGCCTAGAGGGAAAGCTAAATATAGTACAAACCCCTAATAAACCCATGCGCAGTAACGGTGAAATTCGCTTAATAGAAGGTAAGTTTAAAGCGTATGGGCAAAACTTATTGATTCGCTATGGCAGCATCTTATTTAGTGGCCCGCTCGATGTGCCTAACCTTAGGGTTGAAGCGATTCGTAACCCCTCAAGTATGTCTGATAGCACGATTACTGTTGGGGTAAAGGTGAGTGGTAATGCTAATCAGCCAAAGCTGGACGTCTTTTCTGAACCCAGCATGCCGCAAGCTGAACAGCTCTCTTATTTACTGCGTGGTAAAGGGTTAGACGGCGACGGTGATTCTGACGGTAACGCTTTGGTGCAGTCTATGCTGCTAGGCGTTGGGGTGAGTACCGTGGGTGGCGTGGTGACTAACGTTGGTGAAGCGCTGGGCTTGCAAGATGTGTCGTTAGATACTGGTGGCAGTGGGGATGATACGGAAGTTAATATTAGTGCTTATGTATTACCCGGATTACAAATTGGCTACGGGGTAGGGGTATTCTCATCTATTGGCGAGCTACGGTTACGTTATGAGCTCTTACCTAGGTTATACCTGCAAGCGGCCAGTGGTTTAAATCAAGCAATAGACTTGTTCTACCGGTTTGAGTTTTAAGATATAGCGCCCAGCGCTGCGCTCGCAATGACCGGAGGCTGGGCGTCATAGTTTACATGTGGCAGGTTCTGCCCGTTACAGGTGGTGTGGCTCCTGCTTTTTGTACCTAGCTTGGGTAAAGTAGCGCTTTGTAAATGGTTTCAACACGCGAGTACAGGCTGAATGATACTGTCGCCCCTATTAAAACAAGAACGGTTAGCTAAAGTAGTGCTAATTTGTATGGCCGTTTACTCTTTATTGGCGATGCACCTTTATTTACCCCACCTCTTTGGCATTGGCCTACAGTTACCTTTTAACGTGATGGGCTGGTTTTTTATTGGCCTAATCACGTTGTTGGGTCTTTATTATTGCCAAGAACGGCGCTTACTCACCAGTCAATTTTGGCTGGGCACGGTATTGGCAACCAGTTTATTGTGGATTCCCTTTTTCTATTTGAATAATGCGGTAGCCGAGCATGCTTTGCCGCGTATGCTGGGCTTAGTCGCCGGTTTGTTATGCTACCTTGCCTTACAACAATGTCGCTTTAATGCTCGGGGGCGTCGCTATTTACTGTATTGTTTACTGGGGGCGGTGAGCGTTGAAATTTTGTTAGGCATGATACAGTTTTTTGTATTAGCGCCAGGTAACTGGTTTGGCTATAACACACAAGTACGCTCGCCTTATGGTATTTTTCAACATCGTAATGTGATGGCAAGCTTTGTTGCCACTGGCATGGTGTTGGCAATTTATTTATGGCTACACGAGGCGAAAACCCCTAAACATCGATTTTTATTAAAGTCGATGTGGTTTTCTTATGTGCTAGGGGCTGGCGCTATTTTGGTGGTATTGCTGCAGTCACGAGCTGGGCAGTTGGGATTACTGTTAGGGTTAGTCTTATTACAACCTTTGTTGTGGCAAACACTGCTAAAAAATCGCTCTAAGCGCTTACTGGCAAGCTTACTGCTGATCCCCCTTGGCATTGTAATGGGAATGTTTGGCCTTGATGCGTTTGATATGAGTAAGCGCAGCTTAAGTATTTATACTGATGCCGATGGGCGCTTTGATATTTACGCGCATGGTGTGCGCATGTGGTTAGATCAACCTTGGTTTGGCTTTGGCTATGGCAGTTTTGAGTCGGCATTTTACCGGACTTATGCCACTTGGCGCGAGTTAACGCCTGGCGCTAAACCTTTGTTTACTGAAATGGGACACCCCCATAATGAGTTTTTATTATGGGCAATTGAAGGGGGAGTGGTGCCATTACTTGGGTTGCTCATTATCAGTGCGTTAGTATTACGTTTGTTGTGCCGTTTGCCCATTGCACACAGCATGGCGTGGGGTGGGGTTTTGTCACCTATTTTTATTCATAGCCAAACCGAGTTTCCCTTTTACCACTCAGTGCCACACTGGCTTATGGTGTTAGTGTTAGTGTATGTCATGGATGCGCAATACGGTCAGCGGCGCTTATTAGCTGCCCCTGCTGCTTGGACTCGGTGGCCAATTAGGGGGTGGGGGCTTGGGATCATATTGTTTATGGTGTCTGGATTATATTCTGGGCAACAATTAACGCAGTACGCACGTAACGAGCAACACAGTGAAGCTCAGCTATCGGCGGTGGTTAATCCTTGGATTTGGTATAATAGAGTGGCGTTTTATCGCCATCACTGGCAGCTAACTCAGGGATTGTTGAACCAAGATCGCGCCACGCTGCTGGCGTATGCCGATTGGGCTCGACATTTTGTGCGTCATACCCCAAGAGCAGGGGTGTATTATAATGCTTATCTGGCGCTAGGGTATGCAGGACACGAAGAGGAGGCTCAGCAACTTTTAGCCCAAGCAAGACGTTTATATCCTAATGTGCAACTGCTAAATAAAGCTAGTATTCAGCGTGGTCGCAATAATTTAGGGGCGGTGACGCCGCGTTTATCTGCAGCTGAGCTAAATGATGCGGTTCCACTGTATGATCATCTACGCCCTGCTATTGGGGGAGCTTATTAGTGTTCTGCGAGCGTAGCAGATATTTTTATGCATTTATTGAATGGCAGAGCGGCTATAATAGCAGAGCGGTCCACCCTCAAGATGCGGTTTGGTGAGTGATTATTAAAGGAGTTTAGACATGGCTGAAGAGACTATTTTTAGTAAAATTATTCGTAAAGAAATACCTTCTGATATCTTGTATCAAGATGAACTGGTAACGGCGTTTCGTGATATTTCCCCCCAAGCGCCCACCCATATTTTGATTATTCCTAATACTTTGATCCCTACTGTGAATGATATAGAGCCAGAGCATGAGCTTGCTTTAGGTCGTTTGTTTAGTGTGGCGCGTAAGCTTGCCGCAGAGGCGGGCATAGCGGAAAGTGGTTACCGTTTAATTATGAATTGTAATGGCGACAGTGGCCAAGAGGTGTACCATATTCATATGCATTTATTGGGTGGGCGCAACTTAGGGCCCTTACTGGCCTAGCTAAATCGTTTGTCTTTAGCTTGGTGCCGGGTGCCGTTCTTGGTCATTGCGAGGAGCGTAGCGACGCGGCAATCTATTAAACAGGGACTAGGGATTGGGGGAGGGTTAATAGTCACTGACAGACAAGCGCGGTGTGCTAATCCCTAATCCCCAATCACCAATCCCAGCAATCCATGTTTAGGGTGGTACGAGCCTGAAGGGTGGATTGCCACGCTGCGCTCGCAATGACAGCGTAAGAGCGAAAGCAGTGTTAAGTGTTTGTCGGTTAATTCAACATTCAAAATCCAACATTCAACATTCAACATTGTTCTTGTTGTCATTGCGAGGAGCGTAGCGACGCGGCAATCTATTAAACAGGGGACTAGGGATGGGGGAATAGGGAATAGTCACTGACAGACAAGTGCGGTGTGCTAATCCCCAATCACCAATCCCAGCAATCCATGTTTAGGGTGGTACGAGCCTGAAGGGTGGATTGCCACGCTGCGCTCGCAATGACAGCGTAAGAGCGAAAGCAGTGTTAAGTGTTTGTCGGTTAATTCAACATTCAAAATCCAACATTCAACATTCAACATTGTTCTTGTTGTCATTGCGAGGAGCGTAGCGACGCGGCAATCTATTAAACAGGGGACTAGGGATGGGGGAATAGGGAATAGTCA
>NZ_JBQDEX010000064.1:0-14642 GCF_052084945.1 Oceanisphaera sp. | reverse complement strand
AACACAGTGGTGTTTGTCTTTAGCTGAGCATTAAAAAAGCCTCTTACTGTACGCAAGAGGCTTTTTATATTTATAACGTGTCTAGTCTAGCTACTTTTAGTCTAGTTCAACCGTCATGTTAATGGACTCGTCAAAGAAGAACTCGTCGCAGTTATTACCTGGGCCTGAACGGTCAACTACTAAGAACTCGTCATCATCGCGCAGCGCCATAATGGGGTGGTGCCATACGTTTCTGTGGTAGTTAACACCTTGGCGAGCACTAGCACGGAAGCAGCGCACGGTAGCAGGATCAATATTCATGCTACCGTCACCTACTGGGGCAACCACTAGCAAGAACTCATGACCAAACAAGGGGATGAATGACTGTGAGCCAAAAGGATGGCGCTCTAGCATAGTCACTTGCAGCGGGTATTCCAGCATTTTAGCGCGGAAGATGCTGATAATGCCTTTGCCATCTTCATCTAATTGTACATCACCTACATTGTGATAACGCTCAGTAGAGCCGTTATTGATCATAAAATGATCACGACCTTCTGATTCAATAACATCACCAAATTCTGCAAACGCTTCTTTTGTAAGCGGCTCTATTTTAAGAGTCTTGTTCATGTTGCCTCCATTCATTCATTAAAACGGGGTGTTAAGATCGTATCGACCCTAGCCACCCCGTATTTTAAGTAAAGTTGTTTAGCGCCTAACTTACATAGCGCTTAAACGAAACTCGCCAATTTTATTAATTTCTTTTACCGCGCGGGCAAACTCGGTGTCGTAGTCGTTATGAATACGCTCTTCGAATGCCGCTAAAATTTGGTGACGGTTTGAACCCTTTACAGCCATGATGAAAGGAAATTGAAATTTCTCTTTATAGGCATTGTTCAAATAAGTGAAGCGCTCAAACTCTTCGGCATTACACTCACTAATACCCGCACCGGCTTGCTCGTTAGTAGAAGACGCAGTTAGCTCACCGCGCTGTGCCGCTTTACCCGCTAAATCGGGGTGAGCATTAATCAAGTCTAGCTGCGCTTTTTTGTCAGCATTGCTCATCACGGCGGCCATGCGAGCATGCAGGTTAACAATCACGTCATCTTCAGCGGTTAAGCCTTGATCAAATGCTTGCTCTGCAACCCATGGCGAGTGCTCGTAAATGTCGGCGAACGTAGCTACAAACTCGTCGCGGCTCATGGTACTAGGAGTACAGGTAGTAAAACGGCTCATTACTTGCTTCCTTTATAAGGGTGATTTGCATACCAGTGGTTAGCAATGTCGATACGGCGAGTAAACCAAACATGGTCATGACCTTGAACATATTTAATAAAGCGTTCAAGACCTGCAATACGGCCAGGGCGGCCCAGTATGCGACAGTGCATACCAATAGACAGCATCTTGGGCGCTTCGGCGCCTTCTGCATACAATACGTCGAATGAGTCTTTTAGATACTGGAAGAACTCTTCGCCGTTGTTATAACCATTTAGACCAAAGCGCATGTCGTTAGTGTCCATTACATAAGGGATCACCAAGTGGCCTTCGCCGTCGTTATCTACCCAATATGGGAGATCATCACCGTAAGAGTCGGAATCATACAAAATACCTTTGTCTTCCATTACAATCTTACGAGTGTTAGGGCTGTCACGGCCAGTGTACCAACCTTTAGGACGTTCACCACAAACGCGCTCAAAGATTTCCATGGCTTTTTCATAGTGCTCGCGCTCTTCTTCTTCACTCATAAACTGATAGGTAATCCATTTATAAGCGTGTGAGCAAATCTCATGGCCTTCGTCCATAAAAACTTTAGCCAGTTCAGGATAACGCTCAAGGGCGGTGGCCACGGCAAATATGGTCATGGGAATGTTATAGCGCTTAAATAAACGCAACATACGCCATACACCAGCACGGCTACCATATTCATAGATAGATTCCATGCTCATGTGACGAGCATTAGGAAATGCAACCGCAGTGGGCATTTCAGATAAAAAGGCTTCAGACTCGCCGTCACCGTGCAATACGTTACGCTCGCCGCCTTCTTCGTAGTTAAGTACAAAGTTAATAGCAATGCGGGCTTTGTTTGGCCACTTAGGGTGGGGTGGGTTAGCACCATACCCAGCAAGATCGCGAGGGTAATCGGTTGTTTGGCTCATCAAAAACTCCTTGAAACGAAGGGCGGGATACCAGCCGAAACAAGAGTATGCACAGGGCTGGTCAGTCTAATATCGACCTGATTGTATACAATAAAGACGATATATGTAAATAACAGGTTTGCTTTTTGTATCAGAACTTGCAGCTTATCTTGCTTTGGCTCTTCAAAGCAAAGACAATCCTATTCATCAAGATAGTCACTGAGTCGTGAGTAACTAGAAATGTGACTTGCGAGTCAATTTTATGTTAACAAAATGTAGACATTAAATATTATCTTGATGTAAAATTAGTTCCGCCATCAAAGCTTAGCCATGCTCTACAATAAGTTGTGGGTATTAAAGTTATGAAGGCGGTACCTTGTTATAATGGAGACGCGTAACACGCGCAAGGTAATTGAAAATGGGAAAGTTAACGACACATATACTCGACGCATCTAAAGGTAAGCCAGGTACTGACATTAAAATTGAGCTGTATCGCGTTGAAGAAGGTGAGAAAACCACATTAATCAACACTGTATACACCAATAGCGATGGCCGTACCGACGCGCCAGTATTAGAAGGTGACGACTATGTGGCCGGTAAGTATCAGTTGGTTTTTCACACTGGCACTTATTTACGTAAACAAGGTGTTGAGCTGCTAGAGCCTGCTTTTTTGGATGACGTTGTTATCCGTTTTGGTTTAGCTGCAGATCAAGATCACTACCATGTACCCCTGCTGATCTCACCCTATAGCTACTCTACTTATAGAGGCAGCTAACGGGTAGTAAGCAGCATCTGTCAATGCCGACGTTATACAGCGCTCGGCATTGACACTTTGCCACTTTAACTATTCAAGGATGTCCGGCCATGGAAAATGCCAACAAAAAAACGGATCAGCCAGTGAACTCTACTCCTTCCTCAGCGACGTCTTCCGGTCTACTGGAGAAACTATTTAAATTACAAGCGCATGGCACTTCGGTAAAAACCGAATTAGTGGCAGGTTTAACGACCTTCCTGACTATGGCTTACATCATTTTTGTTAATCCACAAATTATGTCGACGACGGGCATGGACTCAGGTGCCGTGTTTGTTGCCACCTGTGTGGGGGCCGCCATTGCGACCCTACTAATGGGCTTGTATGCCAACTGGCCGGTCGGTTTGGCGCCTGGTATGGGCTTAAATGCCTTATTTGCCTACACAGTTGTCGGTCAAATGGGCTATAGCTGGGAAGTCGCATTGGGTGCGGTATTCTGGTCGGGTATTATTTTTACCGCCATGAGCTTTTGGAAGATTCGGGAATGGGTGCTGGATGCTATTCCCGAGTCGTTACGCTATGCCATGACGGCTGGGGTCGGCCTGTTTTTAGGCATGGTCGGCTTACAAAGTGCGGGTATAGTGGTTGCCAACCCAGCCACTATATTATCTATGGGCGACTTAACTGGGCAAACGGCGTTTTTGTCTGTTGTGTGCTTTCTTGTAATTTCAGTGCTGGCCTACCTTAGAGTGTTTGGCGCGGTATTACTCGGTATGCTAGCCGTTACCCTAATCGGCTTTTTCATGGGAACAGTACCCTATAATGGTATTTTTTCTATGCCACCTAGCTTAGCTCCCACATTGATGAAGCTCGATATCATGGGCGCACTCGACGTGGGCATGATCACCGTTATTTTAGCTTTCTTGTTTGTAAATATGTTTGATACCGCCGGCACCCTAATGGGCGTAGCCGAACGCGCTAACCTACGTAATGATGACGGTACCATTAAGGGCTTGAAAAAATCTCTAAAAGCAGACAGTGCTTCTTCTGTGATTGGTACCTTTGTTGGGTGCCCACCGGTCACCAGTTACGTTGAAAGTTCTGCCGGTGTGGCAGCCGGGGGAAGAACGGGTTTAACCGCGATAACCATAGCGGTGTTGTTTATTTTAGCGATATTTTTAGAGCCTTTGGCTACCATGATCCCAGGCTATGCAACCGCAGGCGCACTGCTTTATGTGGCTTTCGCCATGATGAGTAGTTTGTCTAAAATAAACTGGGACGATTACACCGAAATGGCGCCAGCGGCCATTACTGCTTTAATGATGCCATTCACTTTCTCGATTGCGAACGGGATTGGCATGGGCTTTGTCAGCTACGCAGTGTTAAAATTAGCGACAGGCCAAGCGCGTCAGGTGTCTATTGGTGTTTATGTACTTGCCGTAATCTTCATTCTTAAGTTTGCTTTTATGCCCGCATAAATAGTGCACCTAATTGCTTAACAATTAACAACCACCGCCTTGTGCGGTGGTTTTTTATTGTGTCACTGTCGGCATGACAGCAGCCTAGCCAGACGCCACACCACTTTTTAACATAGCGCATTAGCCGTACAGCGGCTTTTGAAAGCTGCTACGGCTTTTGTTATGTATAATACTATGTAGCAGATATTATTAGCGGCTAGGGAGTGCAGGCACTATGCCAAATCGAGCGCAGGGAAAATCGAGTATATGGCCCCGGATACTGCCATTTTTGCAGTGGACGCCCCTAGTCAATGGCGCCAGCTTACGCGCCGATGCCCAAGCAGGGCTCACCAATGCGATCATAGTGCTTCCTCAAGGTGTTGCCTATGCACTGATTGCCGGCCTGCCGCCTGAGTATGGCCTTTACGCTGCGATTGTCCCGGCGATTATAGCGGCATTATTTGGTTCATCTTGGCATTTAATCTCTGGCCCCACTGCGGCAATGTCGGTGGTGGTGTTTACCTCTGTGAGCCCACTAGCCACCCCCGGTAGTGCCGAGTTTATTGCCCTCGCCCTTACCCTCACCTTAATGAAGGGGGTCTTTCAGCTGGTGCTTGCCTCAGCCAGGCTTGGGGTATTAGTGAACTTTGTGTCCCATTCTGTGGTGATTGGCTTTACTGCTGGGGCGGCGGTAGTGATTGTGGTAAGTCAGCTGCAAAATTTATTGGGGCTATCGCTCGAAACCACAGGCACTTTTACCGACAATGGCTGGCAAGTGTTGAGTCATTTATCCCATACCGACTCGTATAGCTTGGCGGTGGGGCTCACTACGTTGATTAGCTGTGTGCTCATTAAGAAATATCGCCCTCGCTGGCCTAATATGCTAATCGCGCTCGCATTAGCCAGTGGCTTGGCTTTTATTTTAGATCCTACCCAACAGCATATCGCTATGGTGGGAGCCATTCCTGCCAGTTTACCGCCCTTTAGTATCCCCGATTTAAGCTTTAGTAATATGAGTGCGCTTTCATCTGGTGCACTCGCAATTAGTTTATTAGGCCTAGTAGAGGCCTCGTCTATTTCTCGGGCCATTGCTAGTCGCTCTCATCAACGCTTAGACGATAATCAGGAGTTTATTGGTCAAGGGTTATCTAATGTAGTGGGTGCCTTCTTTTCTTGCTACGCCTCGTCTGGATCATTCACCCGCACTGGGGTTAACTTTACTTCTGGCGCCCGCACGCCACTGGCTGCTATTTTTGCCTCCTGCTTTTTGCTGATCATCTTATTATTATTCTCTGATATTACTGCTTGGCTGCCCATTCCCGCCATGGCAGGGTTACTCTTGGTGGTGGCATGGAACTTAATCGATTTTTATCATATTAAATTAATCGTACGCGCCGCTAAATCAGAAACCACAGTATTGGTGGTGACCTTTGCCGCGACCTTGTTGGTGGCGCTAGAGTTTGCCATTTACGCCGGTGTTATTTTATCACTGGTATTTTATCTAAAGCGCACCTCACACCCACGCATTGTGAGCATCTTACCCGACCCCAACGCTAAGCATCCGCAGTTTGTAAGCACCGATAATAAACGACTACCTTATTGTCCACAGTTACGTATTATTCGCATTGAAGGCTCACTATTTTTTGGGGCAGTGAACCATGTTCAAGAATATTTACAAAACGTAAACGAGCCTAAGTTGCTGATCGTCGGTAATGGCATGAATTTTGTTGATATAGTAGGTGCACAGATGCTGCTACAAGAATCATTGCGCCGGCGGGCTCAGGGTGGCGATTTATATTTATGTAATGTAAAAGAAGGCGTAATGCGTACGCTTAAGCGCAATAATCTGCTGGAGCGCTTGGGTGAGGATCATATTTTTGCTAACAAAGGCAAAGCGATACACCGTATTTACGACCAATTAGACCCCAAAATTTGCCAAACCTGTACCGCTAAAATATTTCAAGAGTGCAAAATAGCGCCGCCAAATGGTGAACAGGGTATTGCAATTGAAAAGTTATAGCGGGGACGAGTATAGCGACGGGAGCCGCGTTCACTTTATATAAGGGGTATATCTATGTTGCCGAACGTGAATAACATTCTTTATTGTACTGATTTATCTAAAAATGCCGCTTATGCTTTTCAATATGCGGTGTATTTAGCCAAAACAACGGGGGCTAGGGTTCATATATTAAAAGTGGTAGAGCAGCTTACCAGTGATGAACGCCTTACCTTGCAGTCGTATATTTTTAACCAAAGTGGCAGTGAGGAGTTTTTACAAAAACGACTCGATCATGCCTACCAACATCTAGACCAACAACTGGCTGATTTTTGGGACAGTATGGATGCGAAAAATCAGCGCTTGCGCGAGCAAATTGTAGGTTACGAAGTGGTTGAGGGATACCCTAATCAGACTATTTTAGAGCGGGCTAACGCACTGGAATGCGACTTAATTATTATGGGCTCTCACGAAAAAGGGTGGCTACAAACGCTGTTAGGCAGTGTCGCTAAAAATGTATTACGTGACTCGCGTATTCCGGTATTAATTGTGCCAAGACCGGAAGATCCGACCGCTGATGAGTAGCTAAGAATAACCAAGCCGTCAGCTATAAATGTTCAGCTATAGGTGACGGCAACTCACATTAAAAAGTGGTATGGTTTCGCTTACTACCACGCTCTAAATATGTACTTAATTGCGACGCGCTTTTCTTTTGCTCACACCTGAAAATACGGCATGTAAGTCAGTAGACGCCGTTTCATTATCTAGGTTTAACTTCCCTTCAATATGATCCAAGTGTTGCGCCATCATAGCCACAGCACGAATAGGGTCACCTGATTCTATAGCCAGCAGCAATGCTTCGTGTTCATTAAAAGAACAATCAGCTTGATGCCCCACTTCGTACTGAGCAATGATCAATGAGGTTTGCGATACCACGCTGCGCTGAAAATTAAGCAGTGGCGTGTTATTAGCCATGTGCGCCAGCTCTAGGTGAAACTCTCCTGATAAACGAATACCACTACCACGATCACCACGGTCAAAGGCATCTTGCTCTTGTTGCACTAAATTGCGAATCCGCTCTAAACTTGCTGGGGTCACATTTTTTACCGCCAGTTCAATGACAGCGAGCTCAACCACACGCCGTGCGGCAAAGATTTGCTTAGCTTCCTCAACACTCGGTGCCGCTACTACAGCCCCTCTATTAGGACGAATACTCACTACTTGCTCATGAGATAAGCGCAATAAAGAGCGACGAATAATGGTTCGGCTGACACCAAATATTTCGCCGAGGGCTTCTTCACTCAGCTTAGTGCCTGGGGCAAGGCGTTGTTCTAAAATGGCATCAAAAATATGTTCATAAACCACATCATCTTGGGTATTTGAACTCGACTTGACGGATCTTGGCTCCAACTGGCTAAGTGAACTCATAAATAAGGTTTCCAATTAAGGCTGACATTACTGGCTGATCATGCATTGCTAACAGTTTATGCTGGGTAATGTTTGCTTGTTAGTTAGTTAAATTTTTGTAATTACGTATACTATCTTACTGTGTTTTGCACAATTCGGTAGCCACATTAGTCAAGACTGTGACTGAACACAAAAAACGCCCTAATTGGGCGCTTTATTGTATTTAAAAAAACAAGCATTACTGGCTAATCTCGTTGATACTGACGTCGCCCAGCAATGTACGTCTCGGCAATAGCTCTATCATCTCCTAACATCATCAGTACAAATAACTGTTCAAATAGATGTTGGCTATTGGCAATTCGAGCATCCATTAATGGGGTGGCATGTAAGTCTAATACTAAAAAGTCAGCTTCTTTACCTACACTTAAATTCCCTATTTTATCATCTAAGCTTAATGACGCAGCGCCGCCTAAGGTCGCCAAATATAAAGCTTTAATAGGATGCAGCTTATGCTCTTGTAATTGCTGGATTTTATAGGCTTCAGAAATAGTGCGTAGCATAGAGAAACTCGTCCCTCCGCCGACATCTGTGCCTAACCCGACGCGAATACCGTGACTTTCTACTTCGGGTAAATCAAGTAAGCCTGAGCCTAAAAATAAGTTAGACGTCGGGCAAAACGAAATAATAGAGTCGGTCTCACCCATACGTTCACATTCAGCCTGCTCTAAATGTACTGCGTGAGCAAATACCGACCGCGCTCCTAACAACCCAAAGTGATCGTATACATCTAAGTAACCGGCTCGCTCGGGAAATAACGACTTAACCCACTCTATTTCTTGTTTATTTTCTGATAAATGGGTTTGCAAATAGACATCGGGATATTCGGCTAATAACTGCCCTGCCAGAGTGAGCTGTTCGGCGCTGCTAGTAGGAGCAAACCTTGGGGTTACTGCATATAGCTGACGGCCTTTGTTATGCCAGCGCTCAATTAAGTCTTTACTGTCGGCATAACCTGTTGCTGGGGTATCTAATAAATAATCGGGGGCATTGCGGTCCATCATCACCTTGCCGGCGATCATGCGCATATTGCGCTGCTCAGATTCCGTAAAAAAAGCATCAACAGAGGCTTTATGCACAGTGCCAAACACCAAAGCGGTGGTAGTACCATTACGCAGTAATTCATCTAAGAAAAAGCGAGCGACGCGCTTGGCATGTTCAGGATCGGAGAACTTACCTTCTTCAGGAAAGGTATAGTTATTTAACCAGTCGAGTAGCTGTTCACCGTAAGAGGCAATCATTTCCGTTTGTGGGTAATGAATATGCGTATCAACAAAGCCGGCACTGAGTAATTTATTTTCAAACTCGACCACATTAGTATTTGCTGGTAAGCGTGCAAGTACTTCGTCTGCTGGGCCAATATCACTGATATGCCCCTCGGTAACGACCAAAATACCATCTTCATAATAATGGTAGCTGGCGTCTAGTCCCACTTGGCTTGGATCAGCCAAGCAGTTAATAATAGCGGCGCGATAAGCGGTCACTTGTGTCATAAACACGTCTCCAAAAACTCAGTAATACCATTCAATATGTCGGATCTTGTCACTCGTCGCATGTGACTTCTTCTATGCGTTGCGTGGCAGAGATATCTTTAATACCTTGATCTAGCTTGGCGCTGGGCGCTTGGCGCTGATATTCACGTATCAACTCCCCCGCTACCGACACCGCAATTTCGGCAGGATGCTTGCCACTCACTTCACTTAACCCAATCGGGCAGATCATTTTCGTTAAATCCGCATCGTTAAAACCGCGCTCTTTTAGCTTGTAGTCAAAGCGTTTGCGTTTAGTTTGCGAGCCAATCACGCCAAAGTAGCGGGCATCGTTGCGCTTTAATATGTGGGCACAGAGTTCAAGGTCTAATTGATGATTATGGGTCATCACCAAATAAAAACTATTGGCCGGCTGGCTAGGTATTTCCCCCACAGGATCATCACTGACCACTTGAGTAACATTGGCGATTGATTCAGCAGGAAACTCAGCTTCACGCTCATCAATCCAGGTAATACGAAACGGCAGCGTTGCCAGAATATGCACCAAGGCCTTAGCCACATGACCGGCACCAAATAACACGAGATGATGGCGGGCACGCACCACAGGCTCTAGCATAATGCTGGCCATGCCACCACAACACTGGCCAAGGCTGGCTCCTAAGTTAAAGCGCTCCACTTTCACCTGTGTATTGCCTGTCAACAACATATCGCGCGCCAGCTTAAGAGCTTTATACTCAAGGTGACCGCCACCAATAGTGGCGTAGCAACCCTGCTCGGTCACCAGCATTTTGGTACCGCTATCGCGAGGCGTTGAGCCTTTATGCTCCACCACTGTCACCATGACACAAGGCTCGCCTTTGCGCTCTAACTCGGCCAATATTTGAATCCAGTTATCCTTGAACATACCCTTACTACCTCTTCCTAATATCTCAGCTGCCGATTGGTATCCCTTTAAGCAACTCAGTGCTTAAGGGAGGACCAAGGGAATGACTCAACCGACCATCTGCGCCAGGGATGGCGCGGTTGAGCCCCCCAGGGATGGGTTTACGGCGAGTCGGAGGAGTAAGCCCTTGGTTCGACTTCTGCCGCTACCTCAATTGATACTCGCCTCCCCTCACGCATCTCCCGCTGTGGCTGCATTCTTTTCTACCCACTCGTGCATTTGCTCCGCCGCCCATAGCACGCGCTCTGGGGTAGCAGGTGAGTCGATATGGGGATATTTTTGGTAATCAGACACGCTGGCAATGGCATCTTTAAGGGCACACCACACCGAAATACCCAGCATAAAGGGCGGTTCACCCACGGCTTTAGAATGAAAGACGGTGTCTTCTGGATTTTTGCGGTTTTCAACCAGCTTAGTTCGAAAATCAATGGGCATATCTGCCACGGCAGGAATTTTGTAACCTGCAGGGCCTGTGGTCATTAAGCGACCTTTATCATTCCATACCAACTCTTCTGTGGTTAACCAACCCACCCCTTGTACAAAGGCACCTTCTACTTGGCCAATATCAATCGCTGGGTTTAGCGAGTCGCCCACATCGTGCAAAATATCTGCTCGTAAAATCTTATATTCGCCAGTTAGGGTATCAATCACTACCTCAGAGCAGGCCACTCCATAGGCAAAGTAGTAAAAAGGCGAACCTGAGCCGGTGGCGTGATCGTAAAAGATCTTAGGCGTACGATAGAAACCAGTACTCGATAGTGAGATTTGGTTAAAGTAGGCCAGCTCAATAAACTCAGGAAAAGACATGATCTGACCGCGGATCGTCACAAAGTTATTCTTAAACACCACTTCTTCTGGCGTAACCTGAAAATGCCCTGCCGCCCATTCAATTAAGCGATTTTTAATGGTAATTGCCGCGTTTTGCGCTGCTTTACCGTTAATATCCGTACCACTTGATGCCGCTGTAGGGGAAGTATTAGGCACTTTATCGGTATTGGTGGCCGTGATCTGAATGCGGTCAATATCCACCTGAAATTCTTCAGCCACAATTTGCGCCACTTTAATATTCAACCCCTGCCCCATTTCAGTACCACCGTGATTAAGATGAATACTGCCATCGGTATACACGTGTACTAAGGCACCGCCTTGGTTAAGAAAGCTGGCGGTAAAGGAAATACCAAATTTAACGGGGGTAATGGCAATCCCTTTTTTCAAGATAGGGCTTTGCGCGTTATAGGCTTTTATTTCATTACGGCGGCGAGCGTATTCGCTAGACTCTTCTAGCTCCTCAACCATCTCATGAATAATATTATGCTCTACCGGCTGGTGATAGTGAGTAACATTACGATCCTCTATTCCATAAAAGTTAACCTTACGGATCTCTAAAGGATCTTTACCTAAGTGTGAGGCAATTTCGTCGATCACATGCTCTATGGTCATCATCCCCTGTGGGCCACCAAAGCCACGATAGGCAGTATTAGAAGCGGTATGGGTTTTACATCTGTGACCAATCACAGTGGCATCACCTAAGTAATAGGCGTTGTCTGAATGAAACATGGCACGATCGACAATGGATGACGACAGATCCGGTGAGTAACCACAGTTACCTGCCACTATGATCTCAGCGGCTTGAATGCGGCCTGTGTCGTCAAAACCAATTTTATATTGGTTATAAAAGGGATGTCGCTTGCCTGTCATCATCATGTCTTCGACTCGCGGTAGCCGCATCTTGGTCGGTCGACCAGTTAAGCGCGCCACCACAGCAGCTAAACAGGCGGGTGCTGCGGCTTGGGTTTCTTTACCACCAAAACCACCGCCCATGCGTCGCATATCGGCGACCACTTTGTGCATGGGTACCCCTAACACACTGGCCACTAGCTTTTGAATTTCAGTAGGGTGCTGGCTTGAGGTAAACACCATCATGCCGCCATCTTCGGTGGGTACCACAGAGCTCACTTGGGTTTCTAAGTAGAAGTGCTCTTGGCCACCAATGTGTAAGCTGCCTTCAATAACGTGCTTGGCGTTAGCTAGACCGGCGGCGGAGTCACCTCTTTGTTGGGTGTGGCTTTCTGTCACAAAATGCTTTTTTTCTAACGCTTCTTCTACCGATAAAATAGCGGGCAAGTCTTCATATTCAATAATAGCGGCCATGGCAGCTTTGCGCGCCGTGACTAAATCGTTCGCGGCCACCGCCAATACCACTTGTCCTACGTATTCAACTTTGCCATCGGCTAATAGCGGATCACCGGCCAAGATAGGGCCAATATCTAACTGCCCAGGCACATCTTTTGCGGTAATAGCCAAGGTAACGCCGTCAAACTCATAACAAGGGCTAACATCTAACTTGGTAATGCGGGCATGAGCACGCTCTGACTGACGAGCATACAAGTGCAATTGATTAGGAAACTCCAATCTGTCGTCTATGTATTGCGCTTCACCCGATACCTGCATAGCAGCACTGTCGTGTGGCACTTTTTTGCCCACGCCCGTTTGCAGATTCTGCTTTACCAGAGCCATCATTTCATCGATGGTCAGTGTCTGTTTGGCTGTATTAGACATAAGACGTCACCCTTGTTTCAAGTTGCAGACTTTGTTGTTCTAAAAAGAACTTATAAAGCAAATTAGTCGCTGTTTTAGTGCGATATTCCTTACTGGCTCTAAAGTCAGTGAGCGGCTCAAAGTCACCACTTAAGGCATCCATGGCCACCTTTACTGTCGCTTTGGTCCAGGGTTGATTGAGTAACGCTTGTTCACAGGCGCTTGCTCGCTTAGGCACTGCCGCCATGCCACCAAAAGCAATGCGCGCATCACTAATCACATCATTGGTAATGGTGAGATTAAAGGCACCGCATACCGCAGAAATATCGTCATCTAAGCGCTTAGAGAGCTTATATACTTTAAAGCACTGATTGGCGGTGGGCTTAGGCACAATAATTTTTTCAATAAACTCACTGGTTTGCTGGGCGGTCTTTTTATAGTCTAAAAAGTAATCTCCTATGGGTAACTCGCGACGCTCATCCCCTTTGCGCAGTACTAGGCGGGCATTTAACGCCATTAACACTGGCGGAGCATCGCCAATCGGCGAGGCATTACCTATGTTGCCGCCCAGCGTCCCTTGGTTGCGTATTTGCAACGAAGCAAAGCGCTCTAGTAGCTCGCCCATATCGGGAAATACTCGGCTTAATGCGTCGTAGCTATCGTTTAAGCTACGGGCTGCTCCTATTACAAGTTGCTGCTCATCTTCTGTCAGCTGCTTCATGTCCCCCACGTTACCCACATAAATCATCTTGGGTAGTTCACGATAAAGCTGTGTAACTTGCAGTGCCAAATCGGTACCACCCGCTAATAGCTGTGCATCGGGGTGCTCCATTAATAAATGGGCTAGCTCATCGCTGGATACCGGAGAAAAACATACATTGCCGTTTCCGTTAAGGGTAACTAAAGCATCGGTTTCAATCTGATCCAGCTTGGCTAATATCTCAGCTTCATAGGTAGAAAATTGATCCACCAATTGTGGCTGCTCGGCAATCGCCTTGGCGGCATCCACAATAGGACGATAACCTGTACAACGGCATAGGTTGCCGGCCAAGGCTTCAAAAATGTCGTGTTTTTGTGCCGTGGGCTTATTTTTACTGAGGGCAAACATCGACATAATAAAGCCCGGTGTACAGTACCCACATTGGGAGCCATGAAAATCGACCATGGCTTGTTGAACTGGGTGTAAGCGGCCATCACGTGATTTGAGATCTTCTACAGTGAGCAGCTGTTTGCCGTGTAGGGTAGATACAAAAGTAAGACAAGAGTTCACGGTACGATAGCGGATATGATCCCCTTCACGCTCGCCTAGCACTACTGTGCAAGCGCCACAATCACCGGAGCCACAGCCTTCTTTAGTGCCGTTTTTCCCTAGGTGTTCGCGTAAATAATTAAGTACCGTTACATTGGGCGACAGGTCCGTTTCCTCTCGCATTTCTTGGTTAAGTAGAAACTTAATCAAGCTCACCTCCTTTAGCAGAACCCTGCACGTATGGCTAAACAGCAAAATAATAATATCTTCACGTGTAATTAAAATGAAAGTTGACTGATTAGTCAATAATTATTTTACTTTTTTACAACTTATATTGTAACTTAAATTTAACATTAGCTTGTTCTCCCCTCTTTCATACCAATCGTATTAAATAAGTAGTCAGTTTGTACTGCCTGTAAAAGCCGAACAAAGGGGCCACTACACCGACACGCTGCAAGCACATCCATGTGGCGCTCAAACACATGACTTCCCTGTCATGTGATGGTCGGTGGAGTCGCTCCCTTTATCCGACTCTAGGTTGTGGAGTCGCCTGTGATTAGGGCTAGCTGACAGCTTAGTGCCTCAAAAGAGGGAACAGAGATCAGCTCCCACGACCATGAAATGCCAAGGTCGAAAAATGCTC
>NZ_JBQDEX010000063.1:0-14664 GCF_052084945.1 Oceanisphaera sp. | reverse complement strand
CATCGAGTGACTGGAGTTCAGACGTGTGCTCTTCCGATCTCTGTGCCTAACCTGTCTGCGGTATGAAAACGGCCGACCGTGAGCATCACTTTACTGTTGGGCTCTTGCTGTAAATACTGCTCTATACTCTCGGCCATAGTGTCATCCCAAGTGGTTTGTGCGGCAAACTGTCGCTCGCTTGGGGCTTGACCATGGTGGCGGTTGTCCATAAAACGTGCTTTATAAGCATCATCATCAAGGGTTAGCGTCTCGGCCACCCACAGGCGTTCTTGATTGGGCAGGCGAGTTAAATAGTCTGGGCCTTCTTGGCTAATGCAGCGCACTATATTGCGTGGTGCGTTGGCGGCAATCACCTCTATATTCGCCTCTTTAGCAAGGGTGATAAGCGCGCGATAATCACTGCGATAACTGGGCCAGGCTTGACTGTCTTTAATAAAAACATCTTCCCCTAATTCATTGGCTAAATAACGATTCACCACTGCTTGGTTATTGCGGCTAAATTGCTCCATGGCCAGTGCCACCGGCTGTGGCTGACTAAGCAGTTGAGCAAGCAAGTCGGCTTGAAAGCGATGCACTGCTTGGTGCCCGTGTAGCTCTCCCACCATTATAACATCGGCATTAGCCAACTGAGATGCCGCGTTGGCAAGCGATACGGCTTCACCTGTGGGGCTGTGTAGCTGATAGTCAAATAAATGGGTAGCTGAAAAGGGCGTATGTGTGGTGGAAGGTAATGTTTGGCAGCCAGCTAATAATAAGCCTGCCAGTAATATTAATCGTTGCATCAACTAACCTTTATAAAAAACCAATAAAAAATAAGGTATAACGTATTATCATCTGCATTATGGATCCACTACTTAGTGATAAATATGTCTCCTGCTCTTTGGCTTTCTGGCCTGTTTGCCCTGTTTTATTTTAGTTATGGTATTTATCTGCCTTATTGGTCGTTATGGCTCAGTCATGTTGGAGTAGAGGCAGATATTATCGGTTGGCTATTGGGGTTAGGCATGGTGGCCAGATGTGTGGGTAATTTAGCCGTGATGAGCCAATTACGTGGTGCCCACCATTTGCTGCCTGCCATCCGTTTATTAGCTGGAGGCAGTGTACTCATAGTGGCGGGGTTTTATGTGAGTCAGTCGATATGGGCATTAGTCATATTGATGCTTGCTCTTAACCTCATTTACCCAACACTCATGCCGGTTAACGAGGCATTAGCCAGCCGGTTGATCAGACAAGTTCACCTAGATTATGGCAAGGCTCGACTATGGGGATCGCTTGCCTTTATTGTGGCTAATGTGGTGGTGGGCAGCGTGAGTAACCACTGGGGGGCACAGTGGATTTTACATGCCATGTTAATGTCGCTGGCGCTAATGTGGTTAATGAGCTTATCTGCCATGACACCGGCACCCATTGAACAGCGCCACGAACGTCAAGGCTATAGCGTATTAGCGGTATGGCGCCAACCGGAAATGAAGCGCTTTTTAGTCGTGGTGTCTTTATTGCAGGGCAGCCATGCATTTTATTATGGTTTTAGTGCGCTGCATTGGCAAAGCCAGGGCTATGCCACCACCACTATTGGTTACTTATGGGGGTTGGGGGTACTGGCAGAAATTGCTGTTTTGGCTTTGAACAGACGCTGGTTTGAGACCATAAGCGCGCAACGGTTATTGCTGGCAGGGGCGGTGTTTGCATTAATACGATGGGGGCTTTTGGGCGCTACCACAGAGTTTATATGGTTATTCGTGGCGCAACTGCTGCATGCGGGGAGCTTTTGTCTTAGTCACTTAGGTGCCATGCGCTACATGAGTCGTGACTTACAGCCAGAGGCCGTGATTGGGGCGCAAGCCTTATATGGTGCACTGGCATTAGGGTTAATGGTAGCTGTGCTATTGGTGGCCTCAGGCAAGCTATATCCGACTTTAGGCGGACAGACCTTTTGGCTAATGGCGGCGATAATAGTCCCTGCACTGGTGTTGCTACGTCGACCGTTACAGGGAAGCGCAGCCGCGCCCCCAAGCATTAAGCTCTAATCTAGCGGCGGTTGTTGATCTCAGTCGCTATTATTTATCACATTTCAAAGGAGCGCTAAATGCAGGGCTGGACGGTTATTAATATTGCGCTGGCATATTTGGCGATACTTTTTTTATGTGCCTGGCTCGGAGATAGAGTGCGCTTGGGGGCCCGTGTAGAAAAGTTGCGCCCCCTCTTATATAGCTTTTCATTAGCGGTGTATTGCTCGTCTTGGAGCTTTTTTGGCACAGTGGGGCAAGCGAGTACCGACTCTTGGTCTTACTTCTCTATTTATTTAGGCCCTATTATTATGTTTGTGTTTGCCGGCCCGCTGATTGCGCGGCTGATTGATGTGGCAAAGCGCGAACATATCACCTCTATTGCCGACTTTATTGCCGCCCGCTATGGCAAGTCACAGCGCCTAGCCGTGTATGTCACCCTGATTGCCATTGTCGGTATTTTGCCCTATATCGCATTACAACTTAAAGCCATTGTGATGGGGCTTAACTTAATGGCGCCAGATGTAGTGGGAGAAAGTGGGCTTAGTGCCGGTGAAGTTGCTCTTATGGTGACAGTGTTATTTGCGGTGTTTATTTTGTTGTTTGGCACGCGCCACATTGATGCCACCGAACACCAGCGAGGAGTGATGGTCGCCATTTCGCTAGAGTCGGTAGTAAAGCTGGTTGCTTTTATTGTGGTGGGGGGCTTTGCGTTATGGCTTGTTGTGGCTCATCCCAATCAGCAAAGAGTCATGGTCACCGAAGACTTTATTGACAGCTTTATGCACATTACAGGGGCTAACCTGCTGGATATGGGGGTGTATACCCTGTTATCTATGAGTGCCGTTATTTGTTTGCCGCGCCAGTTTCATGTCACTGTGGTAGAAAACCACGGCCCTGCTGATTTACGTTGGGCACGGCGACTTTTTCCCATTTATTTATTGCTGATGGGGCTGTTTGTGCTGCCTTTGGCGTTAGCTGGGCAGCAATGGCTAGGGGCCGATATCTCGCCAGACACCTATGTAATAAGCCTGCCATTAGCTCAAGATAAGCCTGCACTGGCGGTATTAGCCTTTATTGGTGGGGCGTCGGCTGCCACCGGTATGATGATTATTTCTATTATTGCCTTGGCCATAATGGTGAGTAACGACCTAGTGTTGCCGATGATATTACGGCGTCGCCAAGTACAAGGTGCAGACTTTAATGATGTAGCACAGCTGCTACTCACCATCAGGCGCGCCGCCATTATTGTTACCATGGTGATTGCTTGGTTGGTATTTTTGTGGCTGGGTGACATAGAAAGCTTGTCGCGTATTGGTTATTTAAGCTTTGCTGCTATTGCCCAGTTTATACCGGCTTTGGTGTTGGGGTTATATTGGCGAGGAGGCAATCGCCGAGGCGCCTACTGGGGGCTTAGCCTGGGCATGGTGATGTGGCTATTAAACTTGATGGCCGAAACCGGTATGTTTGCCGGTGATCCTGAAACCAACGTGTTGCTGTGGATCTTTACCCCTCCTCAGTGGGGGGCTGTAGGCGATATGAGTTCGGTGACCTGGGGCATTTTGCTGAGTTTATTATTTAACTTAACAGGTTACGTGCTGGGCTCTTGGTTATCGGTATCGACGGTCAGTGAGCGATTACATGCCGCCGCTTTTGTGGGCCGCCAACACAAAGACGGGGGCGATGTCTATCAAGCTAAGGTATCAGTACAAGAGCTAGAGCAACTGGCGGCGCGTTTTGTAGGGGAAAGCAGAGTGAGCCGAGCGTTTGCCCGATATGCTGATGAGCATGGCATGCTAGATGGACACGTTCAGGCTCCGGCTCGTTTAATTCGTCATACCGAGCGAGTATTGGCTGGGGTGTTTGGGGCTTCGTCGGCACGATTAGTCTTAGCCTCCGTATTGCAAGGTCGTAGTATGGAGCTAGATGAACTGGCGACCATTGTTGATGAAGCCGGCGATGTGTTTCGCTTTAACCGAGGCCTGCTGCAGGGGGCAATAGAGCATATTGGGTTGGGTATTTCAATGGTGGATAAGGAACTTAACTTAGTCGCCTGGAACCGGCGCTATATTGAGTTATTTGGCTACCCTAGCGGTCTCATTCAAATTGGTCGCCCCATTGGGGATATTATTCGTTATAACGCCGAGCGAGGCTTGTGTGGTGTCGGTACAGTACAAGAACACATAGACAGGCGTGTCAATCACATGAAGGCGGGAACCGCTCATACCTCCTCACGCACTCGCCCCGACGGTCGGGTAATAGAAATGCAAGGCAACCCTATGCCCGGTGGCGGCTTTGTGATGACTTTTAATGATATCACCACCTTTCGCCAAGCCGAACAGTTACTTAAAGATGCCAATGTCGTATTAGAGACTCGAGTGGCTGAGCGTACCCAAGAGCTGTCAACGGTTAACCAGCAGCTGTTAGCGGCTACTGATGAGGCAGAAAAGCTCAGTGCCTCTAAAAGCCGTTTTTTAGCGGCAGTCAGTCATGATCTAATGCAGCCATTAAATGCCGCTAAGTTATTTGCTTCTTCTTGGTTAGAAACTTCAAGTGATAATGAAAGTAAGCGTTTGGCCGGACACATCGATCGTTCATTAGCAGCGGCCGAAGACTTGATCAGTGATCTGCTGGATATGTCACGATTGGAGTCGGGTAAGCTCACCGCTAAACCTTTTAACTTTGCCCTCGATGAGGTGTTTGATACCTTAAAAGCAGAGTTTGGTGTACTGGCAGAGCAAGCAGGCGGGCGTTTTGATGTGGTGAGCAGTCAGCTTGGCATACACAGTGATCCACGATTATTACGCCGCATTTTACAAAACTTTTTAACCAACGCCATGCGCTATAACCCAGGAGGACGCACCTTACTGGGAGTGCGCCGTTACGGTGACGAGCTGCGCTTGGAGGTATGGGATAACGGCCCTGGTATCGCACCTGACAAGCAACAAACTATTTTTGATGAATTTATGCGACTCGAGCATGGCCAGCGCCATCATCAGCAAGGCTTGGGGCTAGGGTTAGCCATTGCGCAAGGGCTAGCCAGTATGCTGGGGCATCGTTTATCTTTACGATCGGTGGAAGGCCAAGGGTCTGTGTTTAGCGTAACGGTCCCAAAAGCTGAGTTACCAGAAACTGCCAGTTCAGCGCTTGCTGCTTCACCCGAGGTATTGCCGGTGCGTCATCAAGGCAAGCTGGTTGGCATGCGTATTCTGTGTATTGATAATGATCCTGATATTTTAAGTGCCATGTCAGACTTACTCAGTCGCTGGGGGTGTGAAATGCGTATGGCGGTTAACCACCAGCAAGCGCACCAGCATTATGCAGAGGGGTTTATTCCTGATGTTATTTTGTCTGATTACCACTTGGATGAAGGCGAAACAGGGCTTAATGTAGTGGCTGAATTACACCATCAGTTTGGGGTTGTCCCCACCGTTATTATTAGTGCTGACCGCCAGCCCGAGCTACAGGCCCAACTGCAGCAACTTGACTTGAGTTATTTAAGTAAACCGGTTAAACCACTCAAATTACGCGCTTTATTACAACATATAGTGCCTAGTGCGACCTCGAGTGTGTAATGCGTTGGGGGTTGCCTTCAAACTTGGTGCTGCCCTCAAGCAAACAGCCATACGCTTTACGCTGAGCGGGGTACGAATAACTCGTGTTTTCTTTAACGTAAGGCGTACAGCATTAGACATATAGCTTTCTTTGGGGGGGGCTTTAAGCTAGGCGCTGGGTTGCTTTAACCTCAACCCGGTCAGTTATCCTATTTGTGATAGGGCAATCACGGCTTGAGTCCGGTTTTTAACATCGAGCTTGCGAAAAATAGCAGTAACATGCGCTTTAACTGTGGCTTCTGATACCGTGAGTTCAAAGGCGATTTGTTTATTGAGCTTCCCCTCAGACAACATGGTTAATACCTTAAATTGCTGCGGTGTTAAGCTGGCCAATCGCTCGGCAATATTATCTTCTGGAATATCTTTTAAGCTAATGCCGGCAGGAAACCAAGTTTCTCCCTCTAAAATAACATTAAGAGCGGTGACAAGAGTCGGCATAGGTGAAGACTTAGGAATAAAACCCATAGCACCTAGGCGCATGGCTTGCTGTACTACCGCCGTTTCTTCGTTAGCAGACACGATAACGACGGGTAAGTCTGGGTACTGATGGCGCAGTGAAGTGAGTGCCGAAAAGCCGCTGGCGCCTGGCATTTTGAGATCCAGTAATAATAAGTCGATATCGGTCGTTTCACTTAGTAGTTGCATTAGGCTGGTAATACAGTCCACTTCTTGTAAGTCAACGCCATTGACGGCCGTTTGCACGGCTTGATGCATAGCGCTGCGAAACAAGGGGTGGTCATCGGCAATAATAATGCGGTAGCCCGTATCCATGTAAATAGTCATCCTTGTATCGATAAAAGGTATTGATAAGTAGCATCGGTGTGATAACCACAAAAGTAATAAGCATATTACCTTATTATGGTAGAGCCTCAAGCTTAGGCTGAGAAGCAGAGAAACTTATTTTCGTGATCCGGTAAGGGGTTGAGATGAAATTTAAAAAAGTAACCGCCACCCATCTGGCCAGTGCGCTTAGCACAGATGAAGATGCCAGATTATGCAGAGATATTTCTGATAAGGATTGCACTGTTATTAAAGGCAATCGGCGCTTATTGATTTTTGCACAAATTGCCACCGCCCTAGCTGAACTGATGACCAATGCCAAAACCATACTCCCTTGGTTACTACAAGCAGTAGGCGCGCCTGTGTGGATTATTGGTTGGTTAGTCCCCATTCGAGAAAGTGGCTCTATGCTACCGCAAATTATATTAGGCGCCTATGTAAGACGCCTGCCTAAACGAAAAGGCGCTTGGTTATTGGGTGCAGGATTACAGGCGGCTTGTTTAATACTGATGGCCATGGTCGCGCTGGCTTTCTCGGGGTGGTTGGCGGGGCTTTTACTGTTATTGTTGTTGGCCATAATGAGTGTTTCTCGTGGCTTATGCTCTATTGCTGCTAAAGATGTGCTAGGTAAAACGGTGCCTAAGCGTGAGCGAGGCAAAGTCACTGGGGCAGGAGCCAGCTGGGCTGGCGGCATTGGCTTAGTGTTTGGTTTATTACTGAGTCGGTTAAATGATATTCCTCTGTGGGGCTATGGCGCTATTTTATTGGCCGCTGCCGCTATTTGGGGGGTGGGCATTTTATGCTATTGGAGTATTAAAGAAGAAGCCGGTGCAACTGAGGGCGGTGTAGATGGGTGGCGGCATGCGCTCAATAACCTTAAGTTAGTGCGAGAAGATAAATATTTTGCCCGCTTTTTATTAGTACGCACGTTATTGCTGTCTACGGCATTAGTGACGCCTTATTATGTGCTGTTAGCACAACAAGCCGATGCCAGTATGAAAGTGCTTGGGCTATTAGTGATAGCTCAAGGGCTGGCACAGTTTTTAAGCAGTTGGATCTGGGGGCGTATGGCTGATCATTCAGCACGGCGTGTGATGCAATGGGCAGCCAGCATCGCCAGTGGCTTAGGTATTTTGGTGTGGCTGCATTTAGAAGTAGCTCAAGGTACGCCTTGGTTAGGTTACTTTCCGCTGGTTATTTTTGTATTAAGCTTGGCTCATGCCGGTGTTAGGGTTGGGCGAAAAACCTACTTGGTCGACTTAGCAGGAGGCCAACGCCGAACTGATTATGTCGCAGTCAGCAATACCTTAATGGGTATTCTATTGCTGTTAGTGGGGGCGTTAAGTATGTTATTGGCATTATTATCTAACCTTGCCGTTATTTTGGTATTTTCTTTGCTAGGGATGATAGGGGTATGGTTAGCGCAGACCTTACCTAATGTTCAAGCGCAAACAGATGAGGAAAACTAATGTTTAAAAAAATAGTATTAGGGCTTAGTGTCCTCATGGTGGCAGGAACCGCGGGTGCCAAAGACATTGATCATTTACGTGCACAATACAGTGTATTGATGAATGGTGACAAAACTCGAGGGGTGAACACGCTTAAGATTGATCGCAACCATGATCAATATCAGGTGCGATTTTCGCTGGCGCACTGGTTGTTAGATGTGGATCAAAAAGCCAGCTTTAGGTGGAAAGACTGCACTGCAACGCCAGAAAGCTTTAGTTATAAAACCAAGTATTTAGGGACGCGTCATGAAGAGCGCTTAGTGTTTGATAACAATACGCAAATGGTGCTATACCAAGGCAAAGAAGGCGATGCGTTATTACCCACAGCAGAAGGAGCTTTTGATTCGGTAAGCTTCTTTTTTGAAGCACGTTGCGATCTCATGGCCGGAAAAACCAGTTTTACCTATCCTGTGGTACGCGACGACGAAATAAAAGATGTCACTTTTAATGTCGTAGGTGAAGAGGTAATCAACACCGGTATTGGCCGTTTCAATAGCCTGATTGTGCAGCGCGACCGAGGCGGCAGTAAACGTCAAACCCGCTTTTGGGTGGCCCCCGAGCTCGATTATCAACTAGTGCAAATTAGTCATAAAGAAAGCAGCATGCTGTCGGTCACCGTCACGCTCGATACCTTAGATTACAGCTTGGTAGAGTAACCGCCACTACCAATAAGTGCGGTGTGCACAGGTAAACCTCTTAATGATGGAATCAGTATTGTAGTATTATCAATACCCATATTGTGTTGCACAAATACCAAGTAGTGGAGGGGGAGTTTTGATTGTACTGGGTGTGTTGGCGGTAATAATAGTAGCTTGGCAGGTGGATTGGCCAGAGTGGCTGGCTGATAAAACTCGCCATCATTTAAGCTTTGGCTCAGCCATTGCCTTAGTGCCACTGTGGATGCTGCAAGCGGGGGTCAAAGAGGGGCTGGAGCTACATTTTTTAGGCCTAACAACATTGGCATTGATGCTGGGATGGCGAATGGGCTTGCTCATGAGCTCAGTGAGTTTAGTGCTGATCACTTTATTTGGCTTTGAGTCTTGGTCGAGCTTTGGCGTCAATCACCTATTAGGGGTGATCATTCCTATCACCTTCAGCTATTTAGTGTTTGTACTCACTTACAGTTATTTATACCGCCATTTGTTTGTGTATATTTTTGTGGCTGGTTTTTTGAATGCCGCCCTGACTATTGCTTTTAAAACGCTGCTTTTGTCGGGCTTTATGGTGTGGACGGATCAATATAATTGGCAAACAGTACTGGATAACTACCTGAGCGTCTTGCCTTTGTTGTTGCTACCTGAAGCGTTACTTAATGGCATGGCGATTACCGTGCTGGTGGTATTTAAGCCAAACTGGATGCGCACTTATTTAGACCGTGATTATTTAATCAATAAGTAAGGTTAGCCTTCAGGTCGCTTCTCTGGTCTGATAGGCTATATCAAGACCACCTAATTTAATGTGAGAAACAAATGACATTTAAGACTGTGAAAACATTAGCGCCTATGTTGGCATTGGGACTGTTGGCGGCCACACCGGCACAGGCCGCGCTTAGTGAAGCGGATGTTAAAAAGCTGGTACGAGAAACGCTACTAGAACAGCCCGAAATTTTGCGTGAAGCCATTATTAAGCTAGAAGAAAAAGAGCAACTGGCCCAACAAGCTGAGTTTTCTAAGCAACTTAAGCAGCAATCTAAACAGTTATTTGCTAACAAAACTGACGGTATTATGGGTAACCCCAATGGCAAGTTAGAAATGGTATATTTCACCGACTATAACTGTCCTTACTGCCGTCGCATGAATCAAAGTCTGCAAACTCTAATCAAAGATGAACCCGAGCTTAAGGTGATTGTTAAAGACTTAGGCATCTTAGGTCCAGACTCAGTGCAAGCCGCGCGATTAGCACTGGCTGCAGCTCAAGAAGCTCCCCGCCAATATGATGAATTGCACCAGGCATTAATGGGCCAGCAGCGTGTAAAAACCGCCGCGTTGGCGACCATTACTGATAAAGCGGGCTTAGACAGCAAGGCATTATTAAAAATGGCTGACAGTGAGCAAGTGTCAGACAAGTTAAATCAAAACTTAAGCTTATTTAGAAGCTTAGGCCTGAATGGCACGCCTGCATTAGTCTTCCCTGATGGCACTTTAATCCCAGGTGCCGTTGATGTTGCTGGCTTAAAAGATATTCTAAAAAAGCAAAAACCCTAATGGCCCGTGCGTAATAAAAAAAACCGGCTAAGACCGGTTTTTTATTACAGGGGACGGGTATTATATTGAGTGCTGAGTGCTGAGTGCTGAGTGCTGAGTGCTGAGTGCTGAGTGCTGAGTGCTGAGTGCTGAGTAAAAGCCATGGATTGCCACGCTGCGCTCGCAATGACCAATAGTTCGTCATTGCGAGGAGTGAAACGACGCGGCAATCCATTCAACAGACAGTGGTAAGCTAAAAACTTAAAGCCGGAAGAAAAAAGATAGCGCCCGGCGCTCGCAATGACTCAAGTTTTTGGAGCTTCCAGCTTCAAGCATCCGGCTTTCTTTTCGCTTGTTGTAGCTTTTCATAAGTGGCGAGCAAGGCTTGGTGAGCCGGAAAATCAGCCAAGCTTTCATCGGCGCGGGTTAAACCATAAAAGCGGGTCTTGCCTTCAATGTTTGCCCATACTTGCTCGACCGTTGCTGCACTAAACATGCTGCTAAACGCGGCTTGATACTGAGCAGGGTCTCGACCTTCACTTAAAAACAGCTCAAGAGCGGCTTTTAAGCAGCGATAATAACGATGACGCTCATCGCTAAATACCGAGGCATTAAAGCTTAAAGTCCAATCTGCGTACTCCAGTGCGACCTCAAGCTCATTAGCGGCTAACGCCAGCATACATTTTAGCTCACCAATACGCAGCGTATGCCAAGCAGTCCCTTTACTTGAGGCAATACCAATCAGCTCGCGCACGCGGGTAAAGTCATCAAAGCCTTCTTCTTCTAACTGTTCATATAAGGCCATTAGCTGCTCGGCATTAGCATCCGACTCTGGCAGGCTTAATAAAGTGGCACGCAGGTGTGCCCCCATGTTGTTATTGGCCATGGTCAAGTCATCTACCGGATAAATATCTGACATGCCTGGCGCTAAAATACGACAAGCATATACGCCTAAGTGCTCGTAATCGGCAATATAAACTGGCTGTTCTAGCTTATTAAAAATGGCT
This sequence comes from Oceanisphaera sp., assembly GCF_052084945.1. NCBI lineage: Bacteria > Pseudomonadati > Pseudomonadota > Gammaproteobacteria > Aeromonadales > Aeromonadaceae > Oceanisphaera > Oceanisphaera sp. The sequence continues at coordinate 3,566 of NZ_JBQDEX010000063.1, read as the reverse complement.
AACAGGTGAGAGAATTCTTGCTCTGAACTGCCGCTAAAATCCCAATCGACAAACTCAAAGTCGGCAGTGTCTTGAAATAAATCCCAGCTGATAAGACCCGATGAATCAATAAAGTGGGTTTCAAGGTTATGATGGTCAGCCACCTCGTCGTCGGCAAACGAAGGCGGCACAAATACATCCAGCTCTTTTAAACTACGACCTTGCAATAGCTCAGTGACGGTGCGCTCTAATGCCACCTCAAAACGTGGGTGGGCGCCAAAAGAGGCAAAACAAGTGCTGTTTTCTGGGTTAAATAACACCACACAAATAACCGGATATTCACCGCCTAATGAGGCTTCAAAAGCATGAATAGGAAAACCTTCTGCCTCTAATGCCGCAATGGGTGCTTGAATGTGCGGGTAGCGCGCCATCACTTCAGCTGGGATCTTCGGCAGGCTAATGCGTTCGCTAATAATGCGATTTTTAATACTGCGCTCAAAAACTTCCGATAACCCCTGAGTTCGGGCTTCGGTACGGGTGTTACCTGCACTCATGCCATTAGACACGTATAAATTACCGACGATGTTCATCGGAAGATAAACGGTAGCTAAATCGCTTTGGCGCTCAAAGGGGAGGGCACAAATACCACGGTCTTCATTTCCCGATTGTAAGTCGATCAGCATATCGGCGGTCAACTCATCATCAGGGTTGTAAAAGTTGCGAGTATAGTCATCCAGCATTCCCGTAGGTAGGCTGTTATCGGCCGGTAGCGCAAACCATTGCTCATTGGGGTAATGCACAAAGTCGCCTTTGGCAATCTCTTGGCCTAAGTAAAAATCGGCAAAAAAATAGTTAGTGGCTAATCGCTCAAAGTATTCACCCAAGGCCGAGGCTAAAGCGGCTTTTTTACTGGCACCTTTACCATTGGTAAAACATAAACCACAGCTTTTATCGCGGATATGCACCGACCACACATTAGCAACTGGGTTTAGCCAAGACGCTTCCTCAATATCAAAGCCAAGCTTGACGAGCTGTTGCTGAAAGTAGCTAATAGAGTCTTCCAGCGCAGCGTCTTTGCTAGGAATGAATGTTTTCATGAGGTGGCCTCGGGTATGAGCAAAAAGGAGGCAGATCCTAACCCGAGGCGATTTTGTGAACAAGTTTTGTTTAATATAAAATGTCCCCAATCCCCAATCCCCAATCCCTAATCTCCATTTTCTTATGCAATTTTAAGCTGGCTTAGCTCTTGTCGCCATTGTTCAGATAAATGTTCAGCTTGGTGCACTAGTGTTAAGAGCGCTTGTTCTTGTCCTGAACCTTGGTGGCGCAGAGCAATAGCTTGGCTAAATTTTTGCTCTATTTGTTGTTGATATAGTGCTAGTTCTGCGGTCTCAGCAGTGTGCTCTTGCTGCGCTAGCCATTGCCCTAAGCGACCCTGAGTGTGCAAGTGTTCAAGTTTGTGTAAAGAGTCAGCATCGTGAGGGGTTTCTAGTAAGTGATAAATAACTTGTTTGTGCACTAGGTGCTCAACCTTAAACAGTGACTCTTGGCTTACTTGGCGAGCTTGTTTTACTAACTCTTGAGTATGAGATGCCGCATTGCTAGTGGTGACCATGACCTCGGCAACATGCGCTATGGCACTCTCTGCTTGGCGTGTTTGCAACGCCGTTTGCTCTTGGCGCTCGGTAAGCTCTTGCATGCTAGCTTCAAAAGCCCCTAAGTGCTCGGCAATACCAGTAGCTGTGGCTTGAGTACGTTGCGATAGTGCACGCACTTCATTAGCGACCACACTAAAGCCTCGGCCGTGTTCACCGGCGCGGGCGGCTTCTATACTTGCATTCAACGCGAGTAAGTTAGTTTGTTCGGTAATATCACGGATCATGGCCAGCGCCTTAACAATATGTTGACGATGCTGCTCTAACTGCTCTGTGGTGTGCCCCATATCTTGCATATATTGCCCAATTTGGCGGCTGGCTTGGTTAATTTCTGTTATTTGTTCATGGGCACTTTGTGCACTACTGGCACTGTGTTCTGACAGTTGAGCAACCTCATTCATCAGCTTATCAATCTGACTCATGTCATGCTCTGTAACACTTAAGTCTTGCTGTAAATGACGCGAGTTACTGTGATGTAATTGACCAACTAACTGGTTTTCACTAGTCAACTGTTGAACTTTAGCCATTTCTAACATAGCTTCATTAATTTTATATAATGATTGTTTAAAATCCCCCGGCATACCTACTGTCATCGCATAGCGAGAAAAGTCCCCTTTGGCTGCATGCTGAAAACATGCAGAAACCTCTTTAAAGTAGACTTCAATAATGTCTAATAGGTCATTTAACGCCCATGCTGACTTACCGACTTCACCTTTATTGCGGGTATGGCTCATGCGTTGGTAAATATGCCCAGTTGCTGCATTGCTCAGTTGTTGACATATTTTTTCTTGAATTTGTACAGCAGATTTTGCTGCGCGTACAGCTAACGTACTGAGCAAAACAGCTGAAATAAGACTAATCACTAAAAATAAAATAAAATGCTGAGGATAAAAGTGCGCAAGCACCAACTGTAATAGCATTAAGCCTAATAACACAACACAAAAAATAACAAATTGTGAGTATAAAAAGGGCGCTTTAGATAGTTTATTGCGCTTGTTATGTTCGCTGTTATTTAACATTTTTCGCATCCAAGCTGTGACGATAAAGATCGGTAACCCAATGGGTATAGCTTTGTTCTTTATTCTCTAGGTAGTCCATTAGTGCTTGGTAAGAAGTATGGGTATCAGTGCGTCTATCTTGCCCTGATTCATGGCGTTTAAGTTGTTGATAAAGAGGCTCTATGACATCAATAGCGGAGCTTGGCATATAACGGCGTACCGAGAAAAACCCGTTTTTATTGCCGTCTAGGCCAAAAGAGGGAGTAATATTGGCATATACCCAATAATAATCGCCATTAGCAGTCCCGTTTTTAACGAAGCCAAAAAACTCTTTGTTTTCTTTTAGCGTTTTCCACAGTAGTTTGAAAATGCCTCTGGGCATATCAGGATGGCGAATAATATTGTGTTGCTGGCCAATAAGCTGGGGTTCTGCATAATCGGATACCAACATAAAGGTACGATTCGCATAGGTGATTTTTCCGGTTAAATCAGTTTTGGTAACAATTAATTGATCTTTGGGCCAGTTAATACGCCGGCCTACTGTGGTTGCTATATCACTGTGCATATATCGCTCTTACTGTGATGAGTTTATTGTCACCTAGACTGATTATTCTGTAGTAAGCGGTAAGTGACAAAAAACAAAAGTCCATTTAATAGACAATGACTGTATAGCAAGCAGCAGCGATAAAAAATGATCAAGAACAAGTTTAGCGGTTATTGTTCACATTATTGACGGGCTGGACGCGTGTGGATTTTTTATCTTTCGCCAAGCTTAGTTAGTGTGCGTTATTAATGACACGCTGCATCTTTTATTATAAAGGAAATAACCAAGGCACTAATAATACGGTCACCGCCATCACTACTATCGCAAACGGAACGCTGAGGAATCCCCACATGATTTCTTTTTAAAACAGGGAGTTAAGAGGTGACGCGC
>NZ_JBQDEX010000062.1:9308-14671 GCF_052084945.1 Oceanisphaera sp. | reverse complement strand
ACCAGCGGGAGGGTGTAAGGTGTCGGTGAGCACCATTAAGGTAAAGCTTAAGCCAAAGCAAATCGCCAGCCCAATCATGGGGTCAGGAATAAATTTTAGGCCTATAATAGAAAGAATAGTGGTGAGTAAATGACCTAAAATAACATGCTTAGGGCGAGATAAAGGGGCCGAGGGCAGCAGTAACAACAACACCAGCGTGGCCCCTAATGGCGCACTCAAAATCATAAAGTGAGTCCAGTTCTTTAGGTAACTCAATACTATGACGGCAGTAAAGGCGGCGAGTCCCGCGAGAGTGGCGTCGCGCAGTCGATGTTTTAGGTGCATATACCCTCAGTGTAAAAAAAGTGAAGTAGGTCACAGTTAAAGTAAAAGTGTATTCAAAATACATATCAATTAAAAGGCAAATATAAAACACTAACGTTATAAGTTAGTGCCGGAGGCGATATGAGTGATCATGAAGCATTACGTAAAGCCATCGCTTGGATAGTCGAGCATAATGCCATTGATGAGCAGTTAGTGCGTGCGGCGAGTCAGCGCTTTGACCTTTCTGCGCTTGATGAGGCATTTTTACAACAATACTTTGTTGAACTACAGCATAGTGAGCCTCAAGCTAGCTCCAATAATATGGATAATAAGCCAGAAAGTAATCAAAGTGATTAATTAGCCAGCAATCAAACTATTAGCTGTTTACAGCAAGGCTCACTATCAGTATTATGCATCTCGTTCGGAGGGGTGGCAGAGTGGTTGAATGCACCGGTCTTGAAAACCGGCATGGGTTTATAGCCCATCCAGGGTTCAAATCCCTGCTCCTCCGCCATAAACACAAAAAAGGCCTTGCTGCAAAGCAAGGCCTTTTTTGTGCCTGACTTGCTTAAAGGTAGCGCCGAGCGCCCGGCGCCAAGCTAACCCCTAAGCACTGAGTCTTTGGTATGGTGCATTAATGCTGTCGACGTGTTTTACGTAGGGGCGAATTTATTCGCACAAAAGGGCTAATAAAAAACGCCGCCTGACTATCTAAGCTAGGCGGCGTTGTTATTATTTCAGCTACGGCTTTGAATCTAACGCGCTTCTAGTGCTGTTATCATGCGATCTAGAGCTTGCTCTAGCATGGCGCGCGGGCAACCGAAGTTGATGCGAATAAAGTCGCTGCCGCCAAACTGTCCGCCCGGAGAAACTCCCACCCCCGCTTGTTCAAAAAAGCCCACCGCATCTTCTAAGCCTAGGGCACTAATATCCACCCAAGCCAAGTAGGTCGCCTCTGGGGATAATACTTTAACCCCAGATACTTGATTTAAGCGTGTTACCAGGAGATCGCGATTCTCGCGCAGGTACACCAGCTGTGCGGCCAGCCAGTCGTCGCCATCTTGATAAGCAGCCTCGGCGGCCACAAAACCTAGCAAGTTTACGTCAGCCATAATACCGCGCGCGGCGCGAGTAAACTGTTGGCGCAACTTAGGATTAGGGATAATAGCAAACGAGCAGCATAAGCCGGCAATATTAAAGGTTTTGCTGGGCGCCATTAAGATCACACTGCGATTGGCGGCATCGTCACTAACGGCTGCATAGGGAATATGGGGTTTGCCTTCATCAAGCAAGAGGTCACAGTGAATTTCATCTGAGCAGACAATCACATTATGCCGTTCAGCAATGTCATTAATGGCTTGTAACTCGGCTTGGGTATAAATAGTGCCGCCTGGATTATGCGGGTTACATAATAAGAAGAGATCGCTGTGTTTGGCTTGTTCTTCTAATTGCTCAAGATCCAGTAACCAACGTCCATCTTGTTCAACCATGTCCACATAGGCTGCTTTACGGCCATGAAAGCCCGGCGCATGTAAAAATGGATAGTAAATAGGCTTGGCTGTAATAATATTGCTATTAGGCTCGGTAAAGGTATCACACGCCAAGTTGAGCGCAGGGACTACACCTGGCATATACACCAGCCAATCGGCTTCTATATGCCAGCCATACAGATCGGCCATGCGCTTGATAAGTAGCTCAGTGAGTTGTGGGCTAGGGCGACTATAACCAAAAATACCATGCTCAACGCGCTCAGATAACGCCTTAATCACTGCTGGTGGCGCTTTAAATTCGGTATCTGCTACCCACATCGGCAAAATATCGGTGCCTTCGTACTTGAGCCACTTAAGGGCACGGGTAGGGCGTCTGTCTATCCACTGATCAAAATCAAACATTAGGGGTCCTTGTCAACTGTTAGGGGGTTAGCATAAGCAAGGCGTTAGCCACTGGCAAGATCAAGCCTTACTTGCACTCTTATCTGGCAAACCATAATGGTGACGAATAAGAGTTAATAATAAACTGGCTGCGGGGCCGGGTGGGGAGGTTTGAGGTAACACTAAATGCGTAAAGCGTTTACGTTGTATGTAATTTGCCATATTGAGACGAGTTAATATATTGGCCTGAATCAGCGGTGCCACTACATCTTGCGGCAACCAAGCAAAGCCGACGCCGCGGCGTAGTAAAGACAAGGTATCGTGTAGGTGATTAATCACCCAAGGTTGTTCTGTGCCTTCCCAGCCTGCCTCTGCTTGATGACTGTCGGCCAGTATTAACTCCAGCTCTTGCTCTAGATCGTGAGAGTTAACTTCAACAAGCGTGGCCAGTCGGTGGGTTGATGAACAGACTGGTAAATAAGCCGTTGTTATCAGCGGTAAGCTGGTGACGCCACTGAAGGCTTTACTGGCAAAAACAAAGTTTGCTGCCTGTTTATGAATAACAGCGGCACAGCCACTGGGCTGAGCTTCTGCTAAATGAATACGACAGCCTCGCGAGCGAATAGAAAAATCAGCCAGTGCCTGATACAAAGGCTGGCGCGGTAATGAGGCCTCTACCACAATACGCAACACTGGCTCCCAGCCACTGGCTAATACATCCGCCAGTAGCTCTAGCTCTTCTATGCCTTGAGTTAGCTTACGAGAGCGACGTAAAAACACCTCCCCCTCTGGAGTAAGAAAGGCTTTGCGCCCTTTTACTTCTAATAAGGCGACCCCTAGCCCTTGCTGCAGTTTTGCGACAGCATGGTTGAGTGAAGAGGGGCTTTTATTCAGGACTTCTGCGGCTTGGGCATATCCCCCATTATCAACTACCGCCTGAAATATTCGCCATTGCTCTACCGTACTTTTGGGACGATACATGGCCTGTCATATCCTTTTGGCATAGAGCCCTGACTCCATTTGAGCTTACAGCTAATTATAATATTTCACGTGCGCAGCGTCACTCCTTAAGAAGTAACCCCAGAACTTACCTTATCTGGTTGCGCATTCAAAGATTGACCACGAACATCGAGACTCTCCTCTCCCATTAAGTACAGGTATAGTGGCATAATTTGTTCTGGGGTGCGTAAAGTGGCAGGATCTTCCCCCGGGTAGGCACGTGAGCGCATATCGGTGCGCGTAGCGCCTGGGTTAATGCAGTTAACGCGAACCTGAGTATTACTCAACTCATCGGCTAATACTTGCATCATACCTTCGGTGGCAAACTTTGAGATAGCATAAGGCCCCCAGTAAGCACGGCCTTGCTTGCCAACCCCTGAGCTGGTGTACACAATAGATGCCTGCTCGCTTGCCTTTAATAACGGCAATAGTGCTTGGGTCAGTAAAAATTGTGAACGAAGATTAATTTGCATCACCTTGTCCCACTCATCTTCACCAATCATTTCAAACGGGCCTAGCACGCTTAAGTGACTGGCATTAAATAACACCCCGTTAAGCTGGCCAAACTGCTGCTTTAAGGTTTCGGCCATTTGTAGGTAATGATCTTTGGTTGCGCCTTCTAAATCGAGCGGAATAATGGCAGGCTCCGGGCTCCCTTGAGCTAATAGCGCATCGTAAACGGCCTCTAACTTGCTGACAGTTTTGCCTAATAGCACAACGGTGGCGCCATGGGCCCCATATTGCAGTGCGGCTTGGCGACCAATACCGTCGCCGGCGCCCGTAATTAAAATAACTTTATTGTTAAGTAAGTTAGCAGCTGCTTGGTAGTTATGCATATCGGCTTGGGTCTCTTTTAACATTAATATAGAGCGATCAAACCAGACTCTGCGCAGGGATGCTAGTGCTTAACGTTAAAATCAAAAGAAAAAGGCCATTGGTGTTCGCGCATAAGACTTTTACAATAGGCGATTAACCTAGCTAAAACGCATTTGCTTTATCACTGTTCATTGTTATTAAAGGAAACATCATGCTGGAATTTTTATATGAATATGGCGTATTTGCCGCCAAAGCCATCACTTGGGTGGTTGCCATTGCGGTGGTCATTGCCTTAGTGGCGGGCACGGCCTCGCGGCAAAAGCGCGGTGGCGATAAGCTAGAAATTGAAGACCTAAGCGCAGATTTACGCCGCCAGCAACGCCAGCTACAAATGGCCACTGCAAATAATGATAGTGAGCGCAAAACTCTAAAACAACAATTTAAGCAAGCTGCTAAGGCTGAAAAAAAGCAAACTGAAGTCGGTGCGCGCCTATATGTACTAGACTTTAAAGGCAGTATGGATGCTAATGAAGTGAGTGGTTTAAGTCGTGAAGTCACCGGTTTATTGCAGCTCGCTAAAGCAGGCGATGAGGTGTTAGTGCGGTTAGAGTCTGGTGGTGGTGTGGTACACGGCTATGGGTTAGGTGCCGCTGAGCTTGCTCGCCTGAAACAAAAAGGGCTACACCTGACGGTAGCGGTAGATAAAGTTGCTGCCAGTGGAGGCTATATGATGGCCTGTGTGGCAGAGCGTATTATTGCTGCACCGTTTGCCATTGTGGGCTCTATTGGCGTAGTGGCACAAATGCCTAACTTTAATAAATTTCTAAAAGGAAAAGACATAGACGTTGAGCTGCACACCGCAGGCGCGTATAAGCGCACTTTAACCTTGTTTGGGGAAAATGATGATGAAGGGCGTGCTAAGTTTCGTGAAGAGTTAGAGGTTATCCACCATCGCTTTAAAGACTTTATTGCCAAAAACCGTCCGGCTTTAGCGCTAGATAAAGTGGCCACTGGCGAACACTGGTTAGCCACTGATGCCAAAGACTTAGGCTTGGTGGATGAATTATCAACTAGCAGTGAGTATTTGCTGGCGCAAAGTGAACATAAGCGGGTGATCCGTTTGCACTTTACTCCTAAGCAAAGCCTAAAGCACAAGCTGGGATATGCCGCCGAGTTGGGTGTTAGTCGTGCCATCAGCAAGCTCATGGAAGCCGGCCAACGCCCGTTTAGCTAAGCTTTTATAAAGATAAGCCAAAGCTAAACCTGATAACAAAGCCACTATTTTAGTGGCTTTTTGCTGTGTAGCGCCCAACTATTCACCTCTGGTTTGCTTAACGCTGAAACGGATAGACTGCGCCTAGCTGTAATATCTGT
>NZ_JBQDEX010000062.1:0-9208 GCF_052084945.1 Oceanisphaera sp. | reverse complement strand
CCTCTGGTTTGCTTAACGCTGAAACGGATAGACTGCGCCTAGCTGTAATATCTGTGTTAACTCATCAAGGGCTGCGTGGGACTCTTGTAGTAGAGCTGGATCACGTAAGTCATTTATGTTTAATCGATCACGATAATGTTGTTCGACCCAACCATTAAGGCGGTGAAATAACGTCTTGTTCATCAAGCAGGCTGAGTTGGTGGCGGCTAACTCTGTATTATTTAAAGCCACTCTTAATCGTAAACAGGCGGGGCCACCTCCATTTTGCATGCTTTGCTTAACATCAATATAGTGCACTTCTTTTATGGGGGTATTTAAATACGGTAATGTATCTAAATACGCCTTAACTGAACTGACTTCAGCGCATTCTAACGGAGCTATCAGTGCCATGTGGCCCAGAGGTAGGGTGACTAGCTGGGTGTTAAATAAATAGCTACGAATAGCATCACACACAGGCACTTGTTCTTGTGACACCTCAATAAAATAAAGGGAAGTATTGGGCATTGCTTGGCGAATGCGTTGCACAATTACTGGGGTGTCTAAAAAAGCACTTTGGTGATAGAAAAGCACGTTTTGATTACCAACCGCTATTACATCATTATGAAACACGCCTTGATCAATCACCGCCGGATTTTGGGCAATAAAAAGGGCGCGCTGCTCATTGAGCCCATGGCGCCGCGCAACAGCCCGAGAGGCTTCTAACGTTTGGCGAGCCGGATAATGCTTTGGGGCTGGCAAGCGGGTATCAAAAGCGCTACGACCATATACAAACAACTCAAGCCCTGGTGTACCGTAGTCGGCGCATAAGCGGGTGTGATTAGCCGCACCTTCATCGCCCCATGCCTCGTTGGCGGGAAGGGCGCTATGATGGCAAAAATACGCAGTATCAGGAAATACTCGACTCAAAATACGGCCGGTTACTTGATGCTCAATGGAACGATGAAACTTATTCACTAAATTAGCCGGGGTGAAATGGACGCGGCCATCCACTGTATCGGCACTGGGCGATACAGTGGCAGCGTTAGCAGTCCACATACTTGATGCAGAGTAACAAGCAGCCAGTAAGGCCGGACTTTCACGATAGGCTTTTTCTAATACTTGAGCATCATTGCCGCTAAAGCCTAATTGGCGTAGCGTAGCCATATCTGGGCGCTCTTGAGGCGCTAGCACGCCTTGCATTAACCCCAGCTCGCTGAGCGTCTGCATTTTTTGTAAGCCTTGCTTAGCGGCCTGCTTTGGGTTGGAATGCGCATGGGCATGTTGTTGTGAGGCAACATTACCATAAGATAACCCTGCATAATTGTGGGTCGGTCCTACTAGGCCATCAAAGTTAACCTCGTACGAAGTGCGAGTGTCGGTTTCTTTTATATTAGATGCCATTATCCTACCTTCCATTGATCTTGCGGCGAGTAAGCCTGCAAATGTGGGTCAGTGTAGTGAAACTTTGTCTTTACGTGTAACCTTACATTAACAACAGCTAGCATCTTTATGTCAACAATGCATAAAAAGCGCTCGAACAAACAGACTAATCAAAAAAGCAGTTGATTCTTTTTAGTATCAAGGTGTTAATAAGTACAGAGATATATCATTAATTTTTTCCGGCACGAGCTTGGCAAATTTGCATTTTGCGGCGTTTTCACTTATACAGCCGTCACTACCTTGCCGCCGGACCCCCAATGTGGGCCAGACCTTAAGGATTTAAACGCGCTTTATGAGTAAATCGCTGGTTATTGTGGAATCGCCTGCTAAGGCAAAGACCATCAACAAATATCTGGGTAAAGACTATATCGTCAAATCCAGTGTCGGCCATGTCCGTGACTTACCCACAGCCGGTTCATCGGTTGCTAAAAAAGCACCGGCTAAAAAAATAGACACTAAATCGTTGAGCCCAGAAGAAAAAGCCAAGCTCAAACAGAAAAAAGATCAAAAGGCGTTGATCGCCCGCATGGGTATCGACCCTAAAAATGGCTGGAAAGCCAATTACCAAGTGCTGCCAGGCAAAGAGAAAGTAGTGACTGAGCTGCAAGCGCTTGCCGAAAAAGCCGACATTGTTTATCTCGCAACGGATTTGGACCGCGAGGGGGAAGCCATTGCTTGGCACCTCAAAGAGCTGATTGGCGGTGACGATTCACGCTTTAAGCGGGTGGTGTTTAACGAAATCACCAAATCGGCGATTCAAGATGCCTTTAGCGAGCCATCAGAATTAAACCAAAACCGCGTTAATGCACAACAAGCCCGACGATTTTTAGATCGTGTAGTGGGCTATATGGTATCGCCGCTGCTATGGAAAAAAGTGGCTCGGGGCTTATCTGCTGGTCGGGTGCAATCTGTTGCGGTGCGCTTATTAGTAGAAAAAGAGCGTGAGATTAAAGCCTTTGTTCCTGAGGAATTTTGGGATATACAAGCTGAGCTTACTAATGATAAAAAGCTGGCGCTTTCGATGGCGGTGGCCAAGTATCAGGGCAAAGAGTTTAGGCCAAATAACGAAGCCGATGCCATGGCGGCGGTTGCTACACTTAATGCCAGCAGCTTTAAAGTGGCTTCTCGGGATGATAAGCCCACCCAAAGTAAGCCACCAGCGCCCTTTATTACTTCGACTCTACAACAAGCCGCTAGCACGCGGTTAAGCTTTGGGGTTAAGCGCACTATGATGTTAGCGCAGCGCTTGTACGAAGCCGGCTACATTACCTATATGCGTACCGACTCTACTAACTTAAGCCAAGAAGCAGTAACCGGTGCACGAGACTATATTCAAGAGCAATATGGCCCTAGTTACTTGCCTGAAAACCCTAATGTGTACAGCGCTAAAGCCAATGCACAAGAGGCGCACGAAGCGATTCGTCCCTCTGACGTAACGCTAGATGTTGGCCAGCTTCAAGGAATGGAGGCGGATGCTAAGCGCTTGTATGACCTTATTTGGCGCCAGTTTGTGGCCTGTCAAATGGTGCCGGCCTTATATGACAGCACTACCATTAAAGTGCACGCCGATGATTATGAGTTACGGGCCCGAGGTCGGATTTTACGCTTTGCTGGTTGGACTAAGGTACAAGAGGCTGCAGCAGGTCGTAAAGGCGAAAATACCGTATTACCTGCCGTACAAGCAGGAGAAGTGCTAACGCTTGAGCAACTGGATCCTAAGCAGCACTTTACCAAACCCCCAGCACGCTTTAGTGAAGCAGCCTTAGTACGTGAGCTAGAAAAGCGTGGCATTGGTCGTCCTTCAACCTATGCGTCTATTATTTCTACCATTCAAGATAGAGGGTACGTTAAGGTAGAAAGTCGTCGTTTTTATGCAGAAAAGATGGGCGAAATTGTGGCTGATAGGTTACAAGAAAGCTTTGCTGAGCTGATGAATTACGACTTTACCGCGCAAATGGAAAGCAAGCTTGATGAAATTGCCGATGGTGAGCTGAACTGGACACAAGTATTAGATGCGTTTTATGCCGAGTTTAGCGAAGAGTTAGGTAAAGCCGAACAGCCTGCAGACAACGGCGGTATGCGTACCAATGAAATGGTGTTTACCGATATTGCGTGCCCCACCTGTGGTAGAGAAATGGGCATTCGTACCGCTAGCACCGGGGTGTTCTTAGGATGTTCTGGTTATGCACTACCCCCTAAAGAGCGCTGCAAACAAACCATTAACCTGATTCCGGGGGATGAGTTTGTGTTGGCCAATGACGATGAGGCCGAAACTGAAGCACTGCGGGCAAAACACCGTTGCCATAAGTGTGGCACCGCCATGGATGCTTATCTAATTGATGAGCAGCGTAAACTGCATGTGTGTGGTCAAAACCCCGACTGTGAAGGTTATGAGCTAGAAGAGGGGCAGTTTAAGCTTAAAGGTTACGAAGGCCCAGTGATTGACTGTGAGCGTTGTGAGTCTGAAATGCAGCTTAAAACTGGGCGCTTTGGCAAATATATGGCGTGCACTAACGAAGAGTGTAAGAATACTCGAAAGATCTTAAAAAATGGCGAAGTTGCGCCGCCTAAAGAAGATCCGGTGCATTTGCCTGAATTGCCTTGTACTCAATCAGACGCCTATTTTGTACTGCGTGATGGGGCGGCAGGTATTTTTATGGCTGCCAGTAACTTCCCTAAATCGAGAGAAACGCGGGCTCCCTTGGTTGAAGAGTTAGTGCGCTTTAAAGACCGATTGTCTCCTAAGTTTACCTACTTAACTGAGGCGCCGGTAAAAGATCCCGATGGTAATAAAGCGGTGGTGCGTTTTAGTCGTAAGAATAAAGAGCAGTATGTGATGACTGAAATCGAGAAAAAAGCCACCGGCTGGACGGCTCATTACGTGGATGGTAAGTGGGAACAACGTCAAAAGGGTAAAAAGTAGTACACTAAGGCCAGCGCAATGCGCTGGCCTTTTTGGTTTATGGTGTAAATGAGGGATGAATATGGATATTCATGATGTACGCCCCGGTATGATTTGTTATACCTCTGAAAGCTCAGGCTATGTGTTAGAAGTAGATATACAAAGCCAGCTTGTTTTATTACAAAACGACCAAGCCATTCCTTTTCAAGTGCATGTGAGTGAGCTAACAGACGAACCCCAGCCCTTCGATAAGCCGCAATAACTCTTACGCTATACGCTATAAGTTAAAGATTAATACTGATATTTCTCTTTGGCTTATGGCGTATGGCTTTTTACTTAGGCAATAACTCGGTATGTAAGTCGTTTAGTACTTGGTCGGCATTGTCTTCGGGAATTAAAAAGCACAGATTATGCGCGCTAGCACCGTAGCAGATCATGCGAATGTTCACTTCAGATAAGGCTTTAAATACCTGAGTACCAATGCCGTTGACTTCACTCATGCGATTGCCAATGAGTGCCACTAAGGCTAGTCCTTCTTCAACGTGAAGGTGACAATGCTTATCTAATTCAGCACGCACTTCATCGGTTAATGATTCTGCACCTGAATCTAGCGTAAGCGAGACACTGATCACCGATGTGGTGATTAAATCGACCGAAATTTTATGCTTAGCTAAAATACCAAACACTTCGGCCAAGAAACCATGTACTTGAAACATGCTTTGGTTGGTTAGCGTTAGCAGCACCTGGTTACGGCGTAAAGCTAAGGCACGAAATAGTGGCTGACTGTCGGTATGATTACGAATCCAAGTTCCACCAGCAGCAGGCTCTTTACTGGACCCCACAAATACCGGAATTTGCTGGCGTACTGCGGGTTGTAAGGTTGCTGGATGTAATACCTTGGCACCAAACGTGGCCATTTCAGAGGCTTCACTAAAGCTTATTTCAGGCAAAGGGCGCGCAGTGCTGACCAGGCGAGGATCTGTGGTATAAATACCTGGCACATCGGTCCAAATTTGAATGGCGTTTGCCCCTAGCGCTTCGGCGAGTAAGGCGGCAGAAAAATCACTGCCACCACGGCCCAGAGTCGTGGTTCGACCATCTTGCGCACTGCCAATGAAGCCTTGAGTGACCACTAATTCATTAGTGAATAATGGTTGTAGCTCTTTTTCAACTTCTGCTTGTAGCGTAGCAAGATCGGGCGTTGCTCGGCTAAATTTATCATCGGTGCGCATCACTTTACGGATATCAAACCACACTGCTGGAGTACCACGGCGGCGCAATAGCTCAACAAACAGCCGGGTCGACATTAACTCACCTTGCGCGACTATTTCATCGTGTAGCGCGTGTGTTGGGCTAATAGCGGCGCTGTCGGCCAACTCTTTAATATGTATTAATATATCTTCTATATGGCGGGTCAGTGTCTCTGGTTTTTCTAAGCTATTAAGAATATCTTGTTGAAGCTCGGTTAACTGTTGCAGTAGTGTTGCGCGAGCCTCAGGCTGGTGTTCGCCACAAGCCAGCGCCACTAAGATATTAGTTACCCCTGAGCTGGCACTGAGCACCGCTAAACGGGTATCTGGATTTTGTTCGAGAATGGCGGCGCAACGCTCCATAGCGTGTGCATCTGCCACGCTAGTGCCACCAAATTTAGCAACGGTCAACTGACTCACGTACAGCTCCTTGATAGGGACAATAATAGGTAATAATGACGAAAGTGAGGTCTAGCGTACAGTGTAAACTGGCTTCTAAAACAAATCTTTCATCATAATTTTAGAGCGACGTTGATAATTATACAGCGCCTGCTTACCCATGGGCAGCGCACTGACATCCACCGGCTCAAAACCTCGCTCTCTAAACCAATGAATAGAACGCGTGGTAAGAATAAATAATCGACTCATGCCCCGCTTTTTTGCTTGCTCTTCTACTTTTTGGAGCAACATATCGCCTCGGCTACCCCGGCGGTAGTCAGGGTGAATCGCCACACAGGCCATTTCCGCCATTGACTCATCAGGAAAGGGGTACAAGGCTGCGCAGCCAATAATAGCGCCGTCTTTTTCAATAATGGTAAATTGATCGACTTCCATTTCAAGCTGCTCACGAGAGCGACGCACTAATATACCATCTTCTTCTAAGGGCCGTATTAAGTCTAAAATACCGCCAATATCATCAATGCGTGCCACACGTGCTTGCTCTGCACTTTGGTTGACTAGTTGTGTTCCTAGGCCATCACGAGTGAACAGTTCTTGAATAAGTGCGCCATCTTCTTTATAGCTCACCAAATGGCTACGCGATACACCACCGCGACAACTGGCAATGGCTGCGCGCAAATAGCGGGCGGTGCCCGATAAGGTGTCGCCTTCAGCCATTAAGCGCTGTAAATGCGTTTCTGCCTCTTCAGGAAACAGCTCAGGAATGGCTTCACCTGCTTCATCTGTTACGCCGTGCTGAGAACAAAAGCCAATAAGCTTAGTGGCTTTTAATTCAATGGCTAAGCGACGGGCCAGCTCTTCTGATGACAAATTGAAGCTTTCGCCTGTTACTGAAAAACCAATGGGTGAGATCAAGACAGTGGCATTATTGGCAAGCTGATGATTGATGGTGTCGGTATGAATGCGACGTACGCGGCCCGAGTGTTGATAATCAACACCATCATCAATGCCTAACGGTTGTGCGGTAACAAAGTTACCAGTAACCACATTAATACGGGCATTTTGCATGGGCGTGTTAATGAGCCCCATCGACAATCGGGCCATAATGTCCATTTGTAAGCCACCACACACATCTTTAATAATGCGAAAGCTATGCTCGTCGGTAACCCGAGTATGTTTGTGAAACACATTTTCAAGCTGTGCTTCTGTCAAGCCCCTATCAATTTGTGGCCGAGCACCAAACACAATCACCAGTCTAATGCCCAGGCTAGTTAGCAGCGCAATATCACTCACAATATTGGGAAAGTTGTCTTGTTCGATGGCTTCGCCGCCTATCATAACGACAAATGTTGAGCCCCGGTGAAGGTTGACATAGGGGCTAGACTGACGAAATGCTTTGACCAAGGCTGCATCGGTATCGCGCACAGAAAATCCTTTTAAATAACTAATTCAAAGAAACATAATCGTGAAAATTAATGCAAAAAACAAGACTAAATATGTGAATATTTCGCGATGATTTTACAGGTTACTCTTAAGTACAGAGAAGGTGACTAAGCGCAAGCGATAATTAAAAAATATACTGTACTTTAACGTTAAAAGTGCGACCGAGCCCGAGTAATGTTGCCTGCCTTGCTCTGGGCTTTATGTTAACCTGCTTGCGAGGGGATGCATAGAATAACCCCCAACGTAACTATAGCTAAAATAACAAAAAGTGAGAGAGTCATCATGCAAAGCAAACTGTGCTTATCCATGCTAGGGGGGCTGGCTGCTGTGTTCAGCCCCTCGGTATTTGCGGCCGAAGTACCGCTAGATTTAACCACTACTTGGGTCGGTATTTTCGCCGTTATTACCTTTGTTCTGGCTTATCTGTTGGTTATGGGGGAAGAGTATTTAGGTTTACGTAAGTCTAAGCCGGTATTGGTGGCTGCTGGTATTATCTGGGTGGCGATTGGTTGGACTTATGTCAATAATGGCTTTGGCGATTTACCTCAAGAGGCCTTTCGCCATAACTTGCTAGAATATGCTGAATTGCTGCTCTTTTTATTAGTCGCCATGACTTATATTAATGCCATGGAAGACCGGGGGTTATTTGATGCACTGCGCAGCTGGATGATACGCCGAGGTTTCAGTTATAAATCTTTGTTTTGGCTGACCGGTATTATGTCTTTCTTTATCTCTCCGGTGGCAGATAACCTAACCACAGCATTATTAATGTGCGCAGTGGTTATTAAAGTGGCTGAGGGCGACAAAAAGTTCATTAATCTGTGCTGTATTAATATTGTGATTGCGGCCAATGCTGGCGGTGTTTTTAGTCCTTTTGGCGATATTACCACGCTAATGGTGTGGCAGGCGGGCATTATAGAATTTAATGAGTTCTTTATTCTATTTATTCCTTCTGTGCTCAACTACATAGTGCCTGCGGTACTGATGAGCTTTGTGATTGAAAATCGTTGTCCAGTCGCTGTATATGAAAAAGCCGTATTAAAGCGTGGCGCATTTCGTATCGTATTTTTGTTTTTATTAACGGTTGCAACAGCCGTTGCTTGCCACAGTTTACTGGGATTACCACCGGTGCTGGGCATGATGACGGGCTTAGGTTATTTGCAATTCTTTGGTTACTTCTTGCGTAAAACATTGCCGCAATCGGTAGCCCGCCAAAAAATAATGGCGGCTAAGCGCGGGGATGAAGAAGCCCTGAAACGCTTAGGCAGTGTGGTTCCTTTTGATGTATTTAGCCGCGTAGCGCGAGCGGAGTGGGATACCTTATTATTCTTTTATGGGGTAGTTATGTGTGTGGGTGGCCTTGGCTTTATGGGGTATTTAGCCCTGATGTCAGAGGTGCTCTATGGCGGCTGGAATGCCATTTATGCCAATATTGCATTAGGGGTTATTTCGGCGGTGGTTGATAATATTCCGGTGATGTTTGCGGTATTGACCATGGAGCCAGAAATGTCTCATGGTAACTGGTTGTTGGTCACCTTAACGGCCGGCGTGGGCGGTAGTTTACTGTCAGTTGGCTCAGCGGCGGGGGTAGCGCTAATGGGGCAGGCACGAGGTATGTATACATTTTTTGGTCATTTAAAATGGGCCCCGGCAATCTTTTTAGGGTATGCGGCAAGTATTTTGGCCCATCTATGGCTCAATGCCGACAGCTTCAATGTATTTGGCTAAGCTGTAACGAAATAGCGCCACTCTATCGATGAACACGCCCCTACACGCCATGTGTAGGGGCTTTTTT
>NZ_JBQDEX010000061.1:0-14737 GCF_052084945.1 Oceanisphaera sp. | reverse complement strand
GCTCGGCGCTACGAGTTTAGCGTTTATTATGATGCCAACGGTATTCGTTGTTGTAGTTTTGTAATAGGCGCAGCCCGTGTTCGCTTTGTGGCGTGGTGAGTACTTTTTGTGTGGGGCCGGCCTCTACTACATACCCATCGTGCATTAAAATGACATGATCACTAATGTGGCGCACCACTCCTAAATCATTAGCAACCAGCACATAAGAGAGCCCTAATCGAGTTTGTAGGCTTAATAATAAATTAATAATTTGCGAGCGCACCGAAATATCTAAATTAGAAATGGCTTCATCAGCCACAATAATATTAGGCGACAAAATAAGGGCGCGCGCCAATGCTACCCGCTGCTTTTGGCCGGTTGAAATCATTTGCGGATAAAAATGATAATGATCAGGTAACAGCCCTACCAACTTTAGGGTGTCGAGTACTAACTCGTGACGCTCGGTCTCATTGAGGTTGGTATTTAAGCTCAGTGGCATTTCTAAAATCTGGCCAATATTACTGCGTGGGTTAAGAGAGGTGTTGGGGTCTTGAAAGATCATGCGCAGTAACTGACAGCGCTTTTTATCATCACCGGCTGCAATTTTATCGCCATTAATATAGATACTGCCTTTAGTTGGTGGCATAACCCCGGCCAGCACTTTAGCTAAGGTACTTTTACCCGAGCCCGAGTCTCCCATAATAGCCAAGGTTTGGCCTCGCTCTAGGGTAAAAGACAGCGGATTAAAAGCCGTTTTCGTAACCTTACGAAACAGTCTGGTATGTGTCACAAACTCTTTACTTAAGTTATCAACTTTTAATAATGGCACCTGACTCATGACTTAGGCTTACCTTTCGGGGGCATATTGAGCGGAAAATGACAGTAATAGCTTTGCCCTTTGTACTTAGCTTGCACAGGAGCAATAACACATTTTTTTTGCGCATTGGGGCAACGAGGGCCTAATCGACAACCAATGGGCAAACTTTGCAGCGGAGGAATGGCCCCTGGCAAGGTATTAAGCCGTGATTTATGAGGTAAACTGCCATCTAAATCAGGCATCATTTGTAATAAAGCGGCGGTGTAAGGGTGATGAGGCTGAGTTAATATTTGCTCTCTTGTGCCAGACTCTACCGCTTGTCCACAATACATCACGGTAATGTTATTGGTTAATCGCGCAAAGGTCGTTAAATCATTACTAATCAACAATACGGTGGTACCCGATAGCTTATTAACGCGTTCTAGTAAGCGTAAAATTTGTGCCTGATTAGAGGCTTCCATGGCGTTGGTGGGCTCATCTGCCACTAATAATTTAGGTTGTGTGGCCAGGCCCATGGCAATCATTACCTTTTGGCATTCCCCCTCAGATAGCTCAAAAGGGTACGAGTTCATCACCGTTTTTGAGTTGCGAATCCCCACCCTATGTAACAAAGACGCCGCTTCTTTATGTCGCCAATGCCAATGCCGCCACCATGTTACTTTAACGCCACGATTAGGCATGGCCTCTTTTAACTGGGCCCCTATGGTTTCTGAAGGGTCTAAACAGCTTGAGGGCTCTTGAAATACCATGGCGATATCTTGCCCCATCATGCGTCGCCGCTCTTTATGCGACAAGCTAAGCAGATCAATATTATCAAAATGCATACGATCGGCTGTGACATGCCAAGTCTCTTTTGCAATACCCACCAAGGTCTCGGCAACCAAGCTTTTTCCCGATCCCGACTCGCCTACTAAGCCACGAATTTCGCCATCAGCCAAGGTTAAGCTGAATTTATCAACGGCTTTCACCAAGCCTTGCGGCGTTTCAATTTCAATCGTAAGATTACGAATATCTAGCAGTGGCATTAGTCCATCACCTCATTAATAGCTTGGCGAAGTCCTTCTCCCACCATATTGATCACCAATACCGATAACAAGATAGCTAAGCCAGGTAGGGCGACCGTCCACGGAGCCAAAAAGACCAATTCAATTGCGTCGGCCAGCATAGTCCCCCACTCAGGCCTAGGTGACTGAGCCCCTAAACCTAAAAAACCTACCGCAGTAATGTCCAAAATAGCAGAAGATAAACCTCGGGTAGTTTGACTAATGATTGTATCGCTTAAGTTGGGTAACACCCCATAACGCAGCATGTCCCAGCGGGTACCGCCGTCTAATCGTAGCGCAGTTAGGTATTCTTTTTGCATCTCATCTGACACGGCATTGTAGATGGCGCGGGTAAATTGCGGCGTAAGAGCCAAAGTAATAGCAATCAGGGTGTTAAATAGCCCAGGGCCTAATATAGCAACAAAAATAATGGCCAACAGTAACGAGGGAATAGACAGCAGTGTGTCTAGTAAGTGGTTAAGAATGCTGGCCTTAAAACCTTTGCTCATCCCCCCTATAATCCCGATAGCGCCTCCCACAACCAGCGCGACTAATACGGCTAACACGCCATTGCCAAAAGTGAGTCGAGCCCCAAATATTAACCGCGACAGCATATCGCGACCTAAATCATCCGTGCCTAAAAAAAAGTCAACATTCCCCTCATCGGCCCAAGAGGGGGGCATTAATAACAAATGGGTAAATTGCTCATTGGCCGCATAAGGAGCCAACCAAGGCGCCAGTAGGGTTAGCAGAGCTAATAGGCCTAATCCCCATAGGCCTATCATGGCCAGCATATTGCGCTTAAACACCAACCATGTTTGTTCTCGTGGTGAGCGTACCCGCACTTCTGGATAAATATTACCCCTGCTTGGCATAAATGGCCTTCCTTCTCGCTGGGTAAATTAAGGTCGACATAACTTCTACACCCGCACTGGCCACTATGGTAAAAGTGGCAATCGCCAGGGTACCTCCTTTTATGGCCGCATAATCTTGCAGCGCAATACTGGTCACCAGCCAGCGGCCTAAACCTGGCCAATCAAACACAATCTCAGTCATTATGGCCGAGGTCAACACAGTGCCAAATTGTAGCCCCAAAGTAGGAATAGCCATGGGCAGCGCATTACGCAGCCCATGACGTAAAATAACATGCCTGTCGCTTAGTCCTTTGGTAAGCACCGCGCGAATGTAATTATGTTTTAGTACCTCAAGCAAGGCACTGCGAATTTGGCGGATCACTTCAGTGGTGGGCACAATGGCCAGCACCAATGCCGGCAAAATTAAATGACGTAAAGCATCCCAAAATGCCGGCCAACGGTATGCATTATCGGCCAGTAAGGTGTCTATGGTCATAATGCCGGTCACTTGCTTTATGTCATACAATAAACTGAGTTGCCCAGAAACCGGGAGCCAGCCCAAATGCAATGAAAAAAACATCACCACTAAAAGACCTAACCAAAATACTGGTACCGAGTAACCAATTAAAGTGCCCGTTAAAATAAGGGTGTCTTGCCAGCGCCCCACCCGTAATGCTGCCAGCGTACCGGCAGGGATGCCGACGAACAAAGAAATAATAAACGCGGCAATACACAATTCTAAAGTAGCAGGAAAGTACTGGTTAAGCGCCCCTAATACTGGCAATCCAGATACGCTTGATACACCAAAGTCACCGGCTAATAGTTGGTTGATAAAAGTGATATAACCGCTAAAAAACGCAGGCGAGTGCTCGTTCATCAACTGAAACTCCAGCACATAGGCAATGAGCGTGAGCATAAGTAGCGTGCTTAGCAGTAAGATAAAACGGCGCAATAAATAAAGCAGCATGATTATTCCTTGTAAGCCTTATCGAAGGCAACACCGCCATAAGGCAATAATTGTAGTCCTTTTATATTCTTGCGATAAGACAACAACCGTTGACTGTGTACTAAAGGGATTAGGGCGACATCTTGATAAGCCAGCATTTGTGCTAGTTGATAGTGAGCTTGGCGCTGTGTCTGCTCTGGCTCTGTTAGTGCTAAGTCTAATTGCTGTTCAAATAACGGCTGGCACCAGCGGCTGGCATTAGTACCATTAGCAATACCTTGGCAGCTGAGTAGGTTGCGCAAAGTATTATCCGGGCTTGGAGTATCGGCAGACCATCCGGTTAATACAGCATCTTGATTACCATCTTGTAACTTGCGGCGCAGCAGCTGCTCATCCATAGGTTTTAACCTGACCTTAACTCCAAGCTGTGCAAGTCGCTGTTGAATCAACTGGCCGGTTTTTAAGCCATCGGGGTTATAGCTGCGCGCTCCTGCTGGCAACAGTAAGGTCATATTAATCGCCGCTTTAGCGGGCAGGCTCGCGGTTTGCGTGTTGGCTGGTATATTAGAAATACCAGCCTGCTTAAGCAGCCAGCGAGCGCGGTCTATATTAGCGCTCGGCATCGTTTGGGTGTTGCTGTGGGCCCAAGAGTGGCTGGGCAGTAAAGTGCTGGCTTTGCGCCCTTCATTAAAATACACCGCTTGTAAGATATCTTGGCGTGACAGAGCCAAGCTCAGGGCCTTGCGTACTCGAATATCATTAAAAGGGGCTTTTTGAGTATTGAGTGCCAATACTGACACACTCATGCCGCCAGCCTCACTCAATATTAAGTTTGGGTGTTGGTTAATAACGCTTAACTGGCTGGCTGCGGGGTTAGCCATGGCATCACACTCACCTGACAATAACTTGGCTAAGCGTTTAGATGATTTAGGAGTAATGTCGAACACTAACTGCTGTAACTGTGAGGGACCGGCCCAATAATGCGGGTGGCGATGATAACGAATAAACTCATCGGGGCGATAAAAGTTGAGCATAAAAGGCCCAGTGCCTATGGGCTTTTTATCTAATTGCTCCGGCGTACCCGCCGCCAGTAATTGCTTACCATACTCAGCTGATAAAATGCCTGCATAGTCGGTGGCCAGGTAGCTTAAAAAATCCACATCGGGGCGAGTGAGTATAAACTCAACTTGGTGTGGACCAATAACACGCACCTCACTTACTAAGTCTGGCCAATTAATACCGTTAAAAAATGGATAATGCCCGCCGCCCACATCATGATAAGGGTGCTGTTTATTAATGATACGATTAAAAGTGAATGCCACATCGTTGGCGGTAAACATGCGACTGGGGCTAAACCAAGGCGTATTATGAAATGACACCGCTTTTCGTAACGTAAAACGATAGCGGAGTCCTTGGTCATCTTTTTGCCACTGAGTGGCCAGTGCTGGCATCAGCTGCTGGCTTTGAGGGTTACGTTTTAGCAGACGGTTATAAAGCTGATGTGCGGTGGCATCTAAGGTTTCACTCGACATCACCAACTGTGGGTTAAAACTTACAGGGGCGTTACTAATACAATATAATAAGCTTTTTTGTGCCAGTTGCTGGCGATGACTGTCGTTATCGCCGCCACATCCTGCCAATAACAGACTGCTAAACAGCCCTAAAAGCCACACCCGCATTGTTTGATCCTAGAATTGTAGCTGCCCTGTAGGCAAAAAGAGGAGCCATAGTGTATAAGGCCGCAATACAGACGGTCACTTATATTGGCCTGCATATTCTGATAAGGGCGCTAATGTAATCACATTAACGGCCCGTCTATCAAGCAGAACTAGACTAACATCTTCTTTTAGCTCTCGCTCCTGTAACGCGCTTATGGTGACATTTAGCGTATAAGCTTAAGGCCAAGCTTAGTTGAGTTGATAAGGCTGCCATGAGGCATGCTTTAACGCCGAGTCAATCCGCAATCTACTAACTGGCTGTGATTCCTTTAATGTGCACTGTGCGTTAGCGATAAGATCACCGTACTTCCAACACACCACCACCGCAATGCTGGCACACTGTATGGCTTGTAACACCAGCTGGCGAGGCGCTTGCTGAGCATCAATAACGCGGGCGGGGTTGATGCCAGCACTTAGCAATGCTGCTCGCGATAATCGTTCTGGGGCATTGGCTATTAGGATCCAACCGCTATTTTGTTGACTAATGTTGGCCAAGTTAGCCAATAGGCGAGCTTGGGGCACGCCTCCCCAGTGGCTAATACGGGGGGCAATGCGATGCGGTTGGGCCGCGGTATACATAAAAGGCGCACCTTGTAATAGGGGTTGCCAGTGTATGGTTGAACAAAGGGTCTGATCTGCACATTGCAGAGAATGCAAAGAAGTAGCCATAGGTGATCCAAACTCCTGCGTGTCACTGTATGGGTATACAGTATTGATCATGCCGAGAGAGATCAAGCAAAATACTGGATAAATTTACAGCTCTTCTTGGTTGGCTCCACTTTATTGATCAGCTAATAGCGTAATACGACCGCTTTATTGTTAACCTAGTGTTAATGTAACTGAAGAAATAGCACTGCTAGCAGGAGGCTAATATGGATAAATTGCTACTAGAAGAAATGGACCGCCATATAGTGCTGAGCATTTTAAATGAGAAGCTGCGTTTAGAGTGTGATCACCTCACTACACTGATATCACGGTACGAACTGGACAAACATTGGCTAACTCAAAGCATGGCGCACATCGGGTATCGTTACGACGCCACCAGTAATCAGTTTAAACCTTGCGCTTAAGCCTAAAGGGCATTACTTGTAAATAGGATGGTTATGGAAGCAGACTTTTGGCTGAAGCGCTGGCAAAGCGCGCGCATTGGTTTTCATCGTGAGCAGATTAATAGCCAATTAAAAGAACACTGGCCCACCCTTAATGTGCCTGCCAAGAGCCCAGTGTTAGTACCATTGTGCGGTAAGAGCAACGACATGCACTGGCTGGCGGCACAGGATCATACAGTAGTGGGAATTGAGCTCTCACCCCTTGCAGTATGCGATTTTTTTGCCGACAGCCCGCTTACTCCACAGCAAGAAGCGCTTGGCCCTTATCAAGGTTGGCACACGCCGCACATTAGCCTATATCAAGGGGATTTTTTTAAAGCAGAGCAGCTTAATGTCACTTTTAATGCCGCCTACGACCGAGCCGCTCTTATTGCGCTGCCTGCTGCAATGCGACCTCAATACGTAGCACAGTTAGCCACGCTATTAGAGCCCGGGGCCGTGGTGTTAATGATTACTGTACATTATGCCCCCGACACACAACAGGGCCCGCCATTTTCGGTGTCAGAGTCAGCGGTAATAGAGTTGTTTGAGCCTTATTTCACCATAGAAACTCGCCCGACAGTGTCAGAGGGAGCAACCCATCCCAGAGTCGCCAGCGGCGAACTCGATTTTTTTGATGAGCTATGCTTTGTGCTAGTGAGAAAAGAGAGCGATGAATAATAGTTCCCCGAAGGGGCAAAAAGACAGCCGTACGTTATCCGCTGTACGCCGTACGTAAAAGCCAAACATGAAGTTAAAGCTGTCAGCCATCAGCCATCAGCCATCAGCCGTAAGCGATCAGCTAAAAAATGGATTGCCACGCTACGCTCGCAAAGACCACATAAAAACAGAAGTGACGTGTTAGCTTTAACGTAAGGCGTATAACGTGAAACGTACCGCTCCCCGAAGGGGTACAGACAAACCCTCTTAGTTGGGCTGCGAATATAGCGTTAAATGTTCACTGCCCCTTTAGATTAAATATATTCCACTGTAAAATAACTATTCAGCAAGCTCGTTGTTTGTTAGTGATTTATTCACTTTGCAATGGGCTTTATGCAAATGATGTTCTTGATTTGCATAACTCAGCATCTTTTAACTTTATTTATTCAAGCTATGCCAAGCAGAGCTTGGTGGAGTACTCATGGAAAAAACACAGGCGAAGCAGGCTAAAGCCAGCAAACGTAACCTACTGATGTTTGTGCTGCCCTCATTATTGGGCATTTTTTTGTTTATGACCCCGGTTAGCTATCAAGGCGATCTCACCATTATGATTGCCGTGTTGGCCAAGAGCCTGCAAGGGGCACTGGCAGAGGTGCTGCCCCTCATAGTGACTCTGATCATTTGTCTATCGGCCGTGCTGTCTTTGTGGATCACCCTGTTTAAGCCCATGGCGATCCTTAAACACCCATTTTTAAACACGCTTTTTAACGTGAGCTTTGTTTGGCTGATTAGCCGCTTATTAGGTGCCGTGTTTGTACTGCTGGTGTATGCCCAAGTGGGGCCTGAGGTGTTATACAGTGCTGACACCGGCGGTTTAGTGTTGAACGATCTCTTACCCGTGTTGTTTGCGGTGTTTATTTTTGCCGGTTTACTGCTGCCACTATTATTAGACTTTGGACTGTTGGAGTTTATTGGCACCTTGTTAACAGGGGTTATGCGGCCTATTTTCCGCCTACCCGGTCGCTCAGCGGTAGATTGTATGGCCTCGTGGCTGGGGGATGGCAGCGTGGGCATTTTGCTGACCAGCAAACAATATGAAGGGCGCCATTACACCGAGCGCGAAGCCGCTGTGATTGGTACTACCTTTTCTGCAGTCTCCATTACTTTTAGTTTGGTGGTGCTGGCGCAAGTGAAGCTAGAGCACTTGTTTTTACCTTTTTACTTTGCCGTGTGTGTGGCGGGTATTGTGGCGGCCATTATCGTGCCACGCTTACCGCCGTTGTGCTGGAAAAAAGACACCTTTATTAATGGCGAATCAAGAAATGCCAAAGATGAAGCCACGCCGAAAGGGTACTCACGCGTAAGCCATGGCTATCACCTAGCGCTAGCGCGTGCCAATAAAGTGGCAAGCTTAGGTCAAGTGGCTCGCACCGGTATTTATAATGCGCTAGATATGCTGCTAGGGGTTTTACCCGTGGTAATGGCCTTTGGCACCTTAGCTTTAGTGATAGCCGAAACCACCCCTGTATTTAGCTGGTTAGGCGTGCCGTTTGTTCCCTTGCTTGAATGGTTACAGATCCCCGAAGCTGCCGCCGCTTCACAAACCATAGTGGTGGGGTTTGCCGATATGTTTATTCCGGCCATTTTAGCTTCGTCCATAGAAAGCGACATGACCCGTTTTGTCATTGCAGCGTTATCGGTAACGCAATTGATTTATATGTCAGAAGTGGGGGCCTTGTTGCTGGGCAGTAAAATCCCCGTCAATGTACTAGAGCTGTTTGTGATCTTTATACTACGTACCCTAGTCACCTTACCCGTTATCGCCCTCATCGCCCACTGGGTGTTTTAAAAGACAAAAAGGGGCTAAAAGGACAAAAAGGGGTCGGAGTCAATTACCTTAAACCAAAGGTTTATGTAAAATTGACTCCGACCCCTTTTTTGTTTGCTATGCTTAATTTATCTACAGTGCGTACGTATAAAGAGGTGATGATGCCCAGAAGGTTAAGGTGCTATTTACCCGGAGTGCCCAGCCATGTAGTTCAGCGTGGCAACAATCGTCAAGACTGCTTTTTCTCTAATGACGATCGTGGCTTTTATATGAAAACCTTAGGCCAAGCGCTTAAGCGTTATAACGTTAAGCTGCATGCTTATGTACTAATGACTAATCATACCCACTTACTTATGACACCGAGCTGTGAAGAGGGCATATCTCATGTTATGC
The DNA here is from genome assembly GCF_052084945.1 of Oceanisphaera sp. Taxonomy (NCBI): domain Bacteria; kingdom Pseudomonadati; phylum Pseudomonadota; class Gammaproteobacteria; order Aeromonadales; family Aeromonadaceae; genus Oceanisphaera; species Oceanisphaera sp. Next base: position 5,411 of record NZ_JBQDEX010000061.1, on the reverse strand, counting down.
AAGCTTTGGGCAGAAGTTATGTTGGCTATATTAATCATCGCTATCAGAGAACTGGCACCTTATGGGAGGGCCGTCATAAGGCAAGCGTGATTGATAGTGAACGTTATTTATTGTGTTGCCAGCGCTACATTGAACTCAACCCAGTGCGTGCCGGCATGGTGGCTCATCCCGAACAATACTTTTGGTCTAGCTATCAGAGTAATGCCAATGGTAAAGAGATCAGCTGTATTACGCCTCACGACATTTATTTACGGTTGGGCAATAATAGCCAGGCTAGGCAGTTGTCCTATCGAGCCTTGTTTAAGGGGCATTTTTCTGAACAAGACTTAAAAGCAGTTCGCCAATGTTTAGAGCATAATTACCCGCTAGGAGAACCAGCATTCAGGTTGGAGGTTGAACAACAAAGCGAAACTAAACTGGGCAGGCTTACTCCCGGACGACCCAATAAAACGAATTAAAAGGGGTCGGAGTCAATTATTGTTGGCTGTAAATTGACTCCGACCCCTTTTAGAGTTTTCTTATTGCTGTTGGATCATCCAAATTTGAAAGGCACGTTGGGTGTCTTTATCGGCGCTGTTCCACCAGTATTTCAGCATGTCTAGCGAATCGGCATCTACGGCTGCATCTCCAAACTTGGCGGTAGCGGCGGCTACGGCGGCGTCGGTGCGGCCATTAAAGTCTTTACCTTCAGCTTTTAAGTAGTCTTGTACACCACTGGCTAGGTTTAAGCCCGCAGGGCGGTGGATAGTATACACTTCGGCAGATACGGGCTGGCCTGTGCGCTTATCTACTATGCTAATTTGGCTGGCTTGATCACGTAAAAAGCTGCGTGCTTGCTGATAGTTAATCGGCTTTTTATATTCAACGGTTAAGTGGGCATCGGCAGGCATATCTAAGTTAACAATAACAGGGTCACCTTCCATTACACGAATATGCTGTTTGGTAGAATAGTCTTCTACATACTCCAGCACAAACTGATGTTTGCCACCTTTCACCTCTGTTGAATGAGCTGCACTAAGTACGCTCTGCTTAGTTTTTTCACCATCAACAAGCAATAATTGATAAGGCTTGGCGGCTTCAAATGTGGCGGCATGGGCGCCAAAAGATAGGCCAGCCAACGCAAGGGCGGCAAGGGTTAAGCGTGTTTTCATTAAAGTGGGCTCCTGAGCCGTAATTAAATCACTCTGCCTTGTGCCATAGCAGACCCAAAGTGAGTGTTTCCATCATTGGACATCATAAATTTAAACACAAAGAGTGTGACAAGTTAATGGGTTAAGCGCAATAACTAACAAAGCCCAAGCCAGTGCCGAGCTAAAAGAACGTAAGGCGGACGGGCTAAGATAAACCGGTAAGGAGTGAGGGGGATTCCTCACCGCTTTTCCGTACCGCGCTTGGCGTACAGCGTACCGTTATCTGTTACATGGATTGCCGCGTCGCTGCGCTCCTCGCAAAGACCGAAGTGAAAGCTGTCAGCTTTCAGTTTAAAAACCAGCCCTAAACATCCATGTAGAGGCCGCTTCAGCTGGCCGATGGCGCGTAGCGGCATTAACATTCATCAAAAAAGCACTGCGTAAAACAGGTACACCATTAACTTCACAAAACTTTGTAGTCCCAAGATGCTTGTGCTTGTCCCCCTTCACATCTCACCCCCCCACCGTTTTCCATGCAGCTGTTTGTTAAAGGGCGGTAGGGCTTGAAGTAGGGCGGGGCCGTAGCGTTTGCTAACTAAGCGCTTGTCTAATAATACAATGCGCCCGGTGTCGGTTTCGGTGCGTAGTAGGCGGCCACAGGCTTGGATCAATTTGCGTGAGGCTTCGGGCAGCGCCAGTTGCATAAAAGGATTACCGCCACATAAGGTGATCCACTCGGCCATGGCTTCTTCCACCGGCGAGGTGGGCACTGCAAAGGGCAGTTTGGTAATAATTAAGTTAGTTAAATAGTGGCCGGGTAAGTCTAATCCCTCCGAAAAGCTGCCGGTGCCAAACAGTATGCTGGGCTGTTTACCATCACACTTATCTTTATGTAACTGCAATAAGGCTTGGCGGCTGGCTTCCCCTTGTACCAATAGCGAATGGCCTTTGGCCCTTAAGGCGGCGGCCACGTGTTGCATTTGTCGATATGAAGAAAATAACACCAAGCTTGCTTGTTGTTCTTTAAGCCAAAAGGGAATTTGTGTGGCTAATAGCTCATTAAAATCACTGTGGTTAGGTTCACAGGCCAGATCGGGAATAATCAGCTGCGACTGCGCATAGCTAAAGGGCGAGTTAAGGCGAATATAATGGCTGCCGTCATCTTGGCGTAAGCCCACAGCACGACGGAAATAACCAAAATCATTAAGGGCAGTTAACGTGGCAGAGGTCATAATGACAGCGGCAGCCCGCGACCAGCACCATTGCTCTAATAAATGCCCCACGGCTAAGGGGGTGGCGCACAGTATAATCTCTTGGTTGTCTTTAGCATCTAGCGCTAACCAGCGGGCAGGGGGTGTTTGCTTGGGGCCTGGGGCGCGCAGTAATAAGGTGGCGCCATCACGGATTTGCTCACCTTGCAGTTGTTGCTGGCTAATAATGGCCAATGCGGCTTCAATGGCCGGCGCCTGAGACGGGTTAATTTTAAGCTGATCGGCCAGTTGAGTATTAATGGGCCCTAGTGCACGGCAAAAAGTTTGGCTGTCTTCTTTGACTATGCTTAACAGCTCATCTAGCCCGCAGGGTAAATCGCCGGTGTTAAAGCGCAAGCAACCCTGATCATCCGTGGTGAGCTCTTGGCGCTGTAGCGCCGAAAACAGCGGTTGATAAACTTGGGTTAACGCCGGTATTAACTGGGCTGTGCTGTGTTGTAAGCGGCCAATGGCACTTTGGCCGTCTGTGCCTAATAAGTCGTTAAGCTTACTTTGCCATTTATTAAATTGCTCTAAAGAACGACGAAGCTGGCGCAGGCTTAAGCGAATAGAGCCCTGATCTCGGGCAACGTTGGCAATATGGTGAGCTTCATCCAATATATACACACACTGCTCGGGCTCGGGCAGTACAATGCCACCGCCCATGCTTAAGTCAGCCAGTAATAGGGCATGATTGACCACAATCACTTCGGCGTGCTCCAGCTCGGCACGGGCTTGATGAAAAGGACACTGTTGATGGCCCAACATAGGTTGGCAGCTGTGGCGTTCAGCTTGCAATTGCTGCCACAACGTTTGATCGATGGGAGTCGGCCAGCTATCGCGGTCGCCTTGCCAGCTTTTATTTTGGTAGGCCTGCCACATCTCGGCCAGCTGTGTTTCTTGTGTGGCGGTTAAGGGTGCAGACAGTAGCGTGCTTTCAAATGTTCCGGCTTCAAACATCTGGGTTTGTGCCGCGCCATTGGCTAAATCGGCTAAGCGCCGTGCACAGCAATAACGGGCGCGGCCCTTGGCTAATGCAAAGCGAAAGCTTGGCTTGCAATAAGGTAAAAACAGCGGCAAGTCTTTATCTACTAACTGCTCTTGCAGCGCTAAGGTCGCGGTAGAAATAATCACTTTTTTTTGATTCGCCCGCGCCCACGGAATGGCGGCTTGTAAATAAGCCAACGACTTACCAATGCCAGTACCGGCCTCGGCGACTAACATGCGCCGTGTTTTATCATATCGGCCCAATAATACCTTGCCTATTTCTGCCACTAAATAATTTTGTTCGCGGCGGGGAATAAAGCCTGGCAATGTTTGACTAAGTCGCCGATAGTTTTCTTGTACTAAGGTTTGGTAATTATGGGCTGGCTTTTTTTGAGTAGACATGGTGTTGGCTTATTAGTTGAGCGTGGGGTGGCAAAAAACGACCCAGTGTAGCGCCATTATAAAGAAAATAGCGCATTATTGTGAGAGGTTGAATGGGGCAGAGAGGATCAAGCTGTAATGTTTTTTTGAAAAGAGCCGTTTAATTTATGGTGTGCGTCACGTTGGCCTACCCAGAGTGTATATTACGGCATAAATAAAGTTAGCAAATGCTTATATTAAGCCGCTAGAGCGTGTTGTTACCTGCCGTACCAGAAAATTGACTGACCTGTTATTTATTGTCATTTGCTAGCGCTACTTGCCTACATTTTGTGAGGCGTGAGTCTAATTGTCATAAAAAGTTCCTGTTATTTTGTTGCAAGCCCAAAATGGCGGTGCTAATGTGCCCTACATAGTAACGCCAAGCGTTGCTAACACAGGGAAAAACAAAGACTTAGTGTTTAACTACAGTAGGCATATAAAAATCATGAAAAAAACAATCCTAGCTCTAACCATTCCTGCATTGTTTGCAACCTCTGCAAGCGCAGTAGAAATTTATTCAGCCGAAGACGGTTCAAAAGTAGATCTGTACGGTCGTTTAGAATACAACGCCGGTGGTTTAGATTATCAAGCTGGTTCCGATGAGCGTCAAAACTTTGGTGGTGAAGGTTTAGCTCGCGTAGGTATCAACTTTAATCAAGTGCTTAACCAAGATATATCGCTGATTGGTAAGTATGAAGCTAACTTTGATGCCGAAGGCGACCAAGATGATGTTGACACACGTTATGCCTGGTTGGGTTTCAACTTCCAAGGTACTACAGATGTTAAGTTTGGTAAAAGTGACACCAGCTGGACCCAGCTTTCTGATTTAACAGATACTTTTGATATCTTTGGTGCCTATGCAGTACTTGGCTCTTCTGAGATTAATGATCCCAGTAACGATATTCGCTCTAATGTTAAAGTTGGACCAACTTCGCGCGCGGAAGATCAAATAGCAGTTTCATATGCTGCTAACGGCCTTGATTTACGTGCTGCATACTCGTTTGATGATGCTAATAAGAATGATACAAATCCGACAGGTCAGAAAAGTCGTTACGGCGTTTCTGCAGGATATACTTTGCCCGTTGGTTTAGGTTTTGTTGCGGCCTATGAAGTTCAAAAAGATGTAGGCTTTGTTGATACTTCTGTACCTGAGGCTTATAAAGGGGATGTTGACACTTGGGGTGCTGGCGCGCATTACTCAATCGATGGTTTCTATTTTGCCGGTTTGTACGGTAACAAAACTTATGATATCGATAATGAAGGTGAGATCGGTACTAAGTTCTGGGAGTTATTAGCATCTTACAGCGTGGATGCTTGGACACTACAAGCAGCTTATGCTAAAGAAGATGGTCGTAAAGCTATTTCAGGCGAAGATATTACAGATGCATATACTTTAGGAGCTCGCTATTCGTTCACTCCTAAAACTAAGGTCTATGCCGAGTACGTAATCAACGAAATCGACGGCATGGATGACCTGTACGGTGTAGGTATTCAGTACAACTTCTAAGCGAGCTTAAGTTACGCTTAAACTAACTTAACAAGCATAAAGCCGGCGCAAGCCGGCTTTTTTATTGGTGAAACAGCAGTGATTGGGTTTGGAGAATAGTGATTTGGGGCTGGGGAA
>NZ_JBQDEX010000060.1:0-15116 GCF_052084945.1 Oceanisphaera sp. | reverse complement strand
GCTCAGTGCCTCAAAGGAGGGAACAGAGATCAGCTCCCACGACCATGAAATGCCAAGGTCGAAAAATGCTCCTGCCATTTCGACACTTCCGCCTTCCATGGCGGTCGGACGGCATTTCCTGAGCCCCCATGGATGGGTTGATGGCGTGTCGAGGGAGGTGACTCTGTTTCCTTTTTATACTGTATTTAAATAGATCGATTATTTAGTGTGTTTGGTATCACTATACTAAAGGTGAATATTAACATTGATTGATTGAATAATTAATCAGCATATAATCAGAGGGATAATATAAGTATAAGAACGGGAGAGGGACATGCCACATCGAGCACATTTGTTCTCGTTACGCATAGGTCATGCGCTGCGAGAAAGCTGCTTTAAGGAAAGTTACAGTCGCCAACGGTTAATAAAAGATGTGATGGCAGGGGTCACGGTTGGCATTATTGCTATTCCTCTTGCGATGGCGTTGGCGATTGCCAGTGGTGTGGCGCCACAATATGGCTTATACACCGCTATTATTGGTGGCTTTATTATTGCACTGACTGGTGGATCCCGTTTTAGTATTTCTGGCCCCACCGCCGCCTTTGTGGTGATTTTATACCCAATTGCTCAGCAGTATGGTTTGGGAGGCCTGCTGCTTGCGACTGTTATGTCGGGCATATTGCTGATTGGTATGGCGCTGGTGCGCTTAGGGCGGCTTATCGAATATATTCCAGAGTCGGTCACCTTAGGTTTTACCGGCGGTATTGGGGTTATGATTGCCACTTTGCAAATTAAAGATTTTTTAGGCTTAGAACTTACCAGCCTGCCTGAACATTATGTGGGCAAAGTCGCCGTGTTGGCAGCCGCTGTGCCCGATGTGTATTGGCCAAGCCTGTTAATTGCTTTGTTAACCCTAGCTATTATGTTGGGCTGGCCTAGGTTAAAAACCGGTGTGCCTGCCCACCTGCCCGCGGTGTTGGTTGCCTGTGTGGTAACTTGGCTGCTAAATGCTCAAGGAATGACTATTGCCACCATTAGCAGTCAGTTTAGCTATTTACTGCCTGATGGTAGCACTGGGCAGGGCATACCGCCTGTGCTACCTGAGTGGGTGTGGCCTTGGCTGCAACCTGGACCTAACGAGGCTAAGCTGGTACTAGACTGGTCCTTATTTAGCGCCTTGCTGCCTGCTGCATTTGCTATTGCTATGCTAGGCGCCATTGAGTCTTTGTTGTGTGCCGTGGTATTAGACGGCATGACAGGTAAGCGGCACAGCGCAAACAGTGAACTGTTAGGCCAAGGCATTGGTAATATTATTACTCCTTTTTTTGGCGGCATTACCGCGACTGCCGCCATTGCTCGCTCCGCTGCCAACGTAAAAGCGGGGGCCGAGTCGCCGGTATCAGGCATGGTGCATGCGCTTGTGGTACTGGCAGCTTTAGTTTTGTTAGCGCCGTTATTAGCCTACCTGCCTATGCCTGCCATGGCGGCTTTATTAATGGTAGTGGCGTGGAATATGAGCGAAGCGCATAAGGCGGTAAAGCTACTTAAGACCGCTCCTGTGGGCGATATTTTGGTGTTTTTAACGTGTTTTTCGCTTACTATTTTATTTGATATGGTGCTGGCTATTACCACGGGTATTTTAGTGGCTGCAGTATTATTCGTACGTGATATTGCAGAAATGACAAAAGTCTCTGATATTTCAGGCAGTCAACGTTTACAAAGTACACCATTGCCTAAAGGCTGGTCGGTATTTAAAATTAATGGGCCTTTGTTTTTTGCGGCCGCCGATCGGGCGTTTAGTGAATTGTCGAGCTGGTGTAAACAGCAAGATGGTATCATTTTGTATATGGATGCGGTGTCTATTCTTGATGCGGGTGGGCAGTCGGCGTTAAGCCGCTTTATAGAGCAGTGTCAGCAAAAAAATATTGAGGTAGTAGTGGCAGATTTACAACTTCAGCCGCTAAGGACCTTGGCACGTGCTAATTTAGCGCCTATTGATAATGAACTTTCATTTTATCCGACTTTGCAAGCAGCATTAGAGCAGGTGAGCCGCCGAACACTGTAGTCGTGGCTTGAGCGACGAAGGTGTTGTGCATGGGGTAAAGTATATTGCGGTTTTAATATTAAAAACGGCGCTGTATTGAACAGCGCCGTTTTCTTTTAGTCTTCTGCTTTTTGCTTATTTTAAACTATCTAAATAACGCTCGGCATCTAAAGCAGCCATACAACCGGTACCGGCTGAAGTAATGGCTTGGCGGTAGGTATGATCCATCACATCACCGGCTGCGAATACGCCTTCAATACTGGTTTGAGTCGCATTACCTTGTAAACCAGATTGTACCTTAATGTAGCCGTTGTCCATGTCTAGCTGGTCAACAAACATACTGGTGTTGGGCTGATGGCCAATAGCAACAAACACCCCCATTAATGCCAACTCTTCAGTTGCATCGCTTTGGGTATCTTTTAGACGAACGCCGGTAACGCCCATATCATCACCCAATACCTCTTCTAAGGTACGATGAGTGTGGAGCACAATATTACCGTTGTTAACTTTGTCCATCAGACGGTCGAGCAATATCTTCTCGGAGCGAAACTCGTCACGACGATGTACTAAATGTACTTCGCTGGCAATATTAGACAGATATAAAGCTTCTTCCACGGCGGTATTACCGCCACCAATAACGGCCACCTTTTGATTACGATAAAAAAAACCGTCACAGGTGGCACAAGCAGATACGCCGCGTCCCTGAAAGGCTTCTTCAGAGGGTAACCCTAAATACTTAGCCGAAGCTCCAGTGGCAATAATCAGTGCATCACAGCTGTATTCGCTGCTGTCACCCTTAAGGCGAAAGGGGCGTTGAGTTAAATCCACACTGTTAATGTGATCAAATAGGATTTCGGTCTCAAAACGCTCGGCATGGGCTTGCATGCGCTCCATTAATGCTGGGCCTGTTAAGCCTTCGGCATCACCTGGCCAGTTTTCTACATCCGTGGTGGTGGTTAGTTGGCCACCTTGTTGAATTCCAGTAACCAATACAGGATTGAGGTTAGCGCGGGCCGCATAGACGGCGGCGGTGTATCCGGCAGGGCCTGAACCCAGAATTAGCAGTTTAGCGTGTTTTGCTTCGCTCATTAATAGCTCCAACCTTGGCAATAGGCAGATAAAAGTAAGCACGATTGTAGGGGATAGCCACTTGGTAATAAAGCCCCATGAGCGGGTGGGGCGCTTAGAGGCTAGCGCGGCATCCATCAGATTAATGTCACCGAGTCGCCTGAAAGAGCCGAGTCGGTCTTTGCTAAGTGGCAGCGTATTCATAGAGAAGAGGAGTGATTATGCAGAGGGAGTGAATGAGTACTTTTTTGCAGTATCCGTGATAAATACTACGGTAAGTGGATTATCTGGCTTAAGTGGCCAGTTACACGGCAAAAATTTATATATAATGATGAATTGATATTATTATCAAACGGATGTGCTATCGATTTGTACGTTTGCATGTTAAAGTATTGGTAGTCAAGATGTATAGATAGTCGTTTTTTGTGTGTATTTATTTGCTTGAAATTGCTTTAGATAACAGCAATTTCAAGCACCACAGCCCAGTGAAATGCGTGTCAACCTCATATTGTTATTGCACTAGAGTGTGTTTTTATGCCATATAGGTGGCATATTCACAGTGGAATGTATCGATAATAAGTCAAAGGATGGATGAAGTGTTGGATTTGAATAGCAGACCAAGCAAAGACCTAGATCGAATTGATCGCAATATACTCAATGAATTGCAGCAAGATGGCCGAATTTCTAATGTTGAGTTATCAAAAAGGGTTGGGCTTAGCCCAACCCCCTGCTTAGAGCGGGTGCGTCGTTTAGAACGTCAGGGGTACATTGAAGGGTATACTGCTATTCTTAATCCACAATTTTTGGATGCATCACTGTTGGTGTTTGTTGAAATTACACTCAACCGTGGCACGCCTGATGTGTTTGATGAGTTTAACGATGCCGTGCAGCAGCTGGAAGAAATTCAAGAATGCCATTTAGTGTCGGGCGATTTTGACTATTTGCTAAAAACTCGAGTGGCAGATATGTCGGCTTACCGTAAGTTACTGGGTGAAACTCTGCTGCGCTTGCCTGGCGTTAATGACACTCGTACATATGTCGTAATGGAAGAGGTGAAGCAGAGCAATCGTCTGGTAATAAATACGCGATAAGCTGTGCTAATGGCTCTGGCTCTGGTATTTTTATAGCGAGTGTGAGTACTTGATTGTTATGTTAGCGAGCGGCTCCGGCCGCTCGTTTGTCGTTTGAGTCTTGGACGACTTCTTCTGTCGTAGCTCAACCGACGTTACTGAGTATTCGTGGTATGCAGTTATTACATTATTTGATAGGTAAGGAGCGGGCGTTTGGCGGAGAAAAAGCTGTTTACTCCCATGTCTGGTTTACAGCGTCTGTTTGAAGCCGGACTGATCACCATTATTTTGGTGGCAATGTTTATGATGTTGTCACTGGTGTCTTATCACCCTTCAGATCCGAGCTGGTCACAAACCGCATGGGGAGGAGATATTCGTAATGCAGCTGGGCCTGCTGGGGCATGGCTTGCGGATATTTTATTGTTTGTGTTTGGTTTTTCTGCTTATTTAATGCCGTTATTAATGGTGTTGGTTGGCTGGAGTGCTTTGTGGCGCCCGCGTGCCTTGAGTGATATTTGTTACCTAACGCTCAGCTTACGCATTATTGGTTTTTTAATGTTACTGCTTAGCCTGCAAGGGCTCGCTAGCATGAATGTGGGAAATATTTATTATTTTTCGTCTGGTGGCCTTATTGGTGACATGTTGGTGTCTGCCTTAGAACCCATGTTGGGTACCTTAGGCAGTACGCTATTATTGTTGTGTGCCTTTGCTACCGGTGTCACATTTATGACTGGTTGGTCTTGGATGTTAATTGTTGAGCGCTTAGGTGCCGGTGCATTAAATGCCCCTAGTTGGATTGGGTCACTGGGGCTGCGTGCGGCTAATTGGCAAACTAAGCTATTTTCACGTCGTGCATTGAATCGCTCCCCTGAATTAGCCAATGCCAGCAGCACTGATCACGCCATTGAATCAAAAGATGCTCCTTTATCTGGAACTGAAACCAGCTTTTCTGGCTGGCGTCGTTTTAAAGACCGTTTAACTCACGCAAGCAGTGATGAATTTGTGACTGAACCAGATCTTGCAGCCACTGAGTTGACCATGGCGGAACAAGAGGATCCCTTGTTAGCCCCCTTGCCAGAGCAAAGTGATAAACGACCTAAGTTACAGAAGAAACAACCCCCTCCTCGTAAGGCGGAATCGACTGCACGTAAAGAGCCCACAATAGGAGAAGTGGCGGAGACTGCTACTCCCATGACCACCATTGCCCAAGACAATGGTTGGACAATGGATGAGCCAGAAGATGACCTAGATTTACCTTGGCTTAAAGAAGAAGCTGAGGATGAAATACTGACTTCTGCACCATTGGCTCCTGCTCGGGCAACACCGGTAAAAGGCGAGGCGTTACCCATGCCCTCAGTTGAGTTGTTAGATCCCCCTAAGCCACGCCAACACACAGTGAGTGAAGAAGAGTTAGACCGTATTGCCCGTTTAGTTGAAGCCAAACTGGCTGATTATAATGTACAAGCCAATGTGGTGGGCGTGTATCCGGGCCCGGTGATCACCCGTTTTGAGCTAGATCTAGCGCCGGGGATTAAGGTAAGTAAAATCAGCCGACTCGATCGTGACTTAGCGCGCTCTTTATCTGCTATTAGTGTGCGGGTAGTTGAGGTGATACCGGGTAAGCCCTACATTGGCTTAGAGCTACCTAATACTCGTCGTGATACCGTGTATTTACGTGAAGTTATGGACAGTAATGCCTTTGAAGAGAGTAAGCACCCACTGACGATGGTGTTGGGGCAAGATATTGCAGGCGAGCCTGTGATTGTGAACTTGGGTAAAATGCCCCACGTATTAGTGGCCGGTACCACAGGCTCGGGTAAGTCTGTGGGGGTCAACGTTATGATTTTGTCTATGTTATATAAGGCGACCCCAGAAGAAGTGCGCTTTATTATGATTGACCCGAAAATGCTCGAGCTATCCGTATATGAAGGTATTCCACATCTGTTAACTGAAGTGGTTACCGATATGAAAGATGCCGCAAATGCATTGCGCTGGTGTGTGGGTGAAATGGAGCGGCGTTATAAATTACTGTCAGCGGTTGGGGTGCGTAACCTGCAAGGCTATAACACCAAAATACAGGAAGCCATGGATGCCGGTGAGCCCATACGTGATCCACTATGGGACCCCACTCAGTCTATGGATACGTCGCCGCCTGCCTTAGAGAAACTACCGAATATTGTTGTGGTGATTGATGAATTTGCCGACATGATGATGATTGTCGGTAAAAAAGTAGAAGAGCTGATTGCCCGTATTGCACAAAAAGCCCGCGCGGCAGGTATTCACCTTATTTTGGCCACGCAGCGCCCGTCGGTGGATGTGATCACCGGCCTCATTAAAGCCAATATTCCGACCCGTATGTCGTTTCAGGTGTCCAGTAAAATCGACTCTCGTACTATTTTAGATCAACAAGGTGCTGAGTCTTTACTGGGAATGGGTGACATGCTGTATATGCCCGCCGGTGAAAGCACACCTACTCGCGTTCACGGGGCGTTTGTTGATGATCATGAAGTGCATAAGGTGGTGGCAGCTTGGAAAGAGCGCGGCGAGCCCGATTATATTGAAGATATACTCAGTGGAGATGTGGGCGCTGAAGGGCTATTACCCGGTGAAGTGCCAGAAGGCGGCGACCAAGAAAATGATGCTTTGTATGACGACGCGGTCGCTTATGTCGTAGAGACACGTCGTGGCTCTATCTCTGGGGTACAACGTCAGCTTAAAGTAGGGTATAACCGCGCTGCTCGGCTAATAGAGCAAATGGAAAGGCAGGGTATTGTTAGTGAGCCGATGGGCAGTGGGCAACGAGAAGTCTTGGCACCTCCGCCAGTTAGGGAGCGAAATTAAATGAAAAAAGCAGTTGTATTAAGTATGTTATTTTGGTCAGTGAGCGCGACGGCTTTGGCTGATGCTCGCACTGAGTTACAGCAAAAGCTGTCCTCTTTTGAGCAATTTTCTGCTGAGTTTAGTCAACAAGTGTTTGATGAGCAGGGGGAATCGATGCAACAGGCCAGTGGTACTATGGCGCTAGCTCGCCCCGATCGTTTTCGTTGGCATACGCTCACTCCCGACGAAAGCGAGATTGTGTCTGACGGTAAAAGTGTGTGGATGTATGACCCCTTTGTAGAGCAAGTTAGCATAGCCCCGTTAGAAGAGGCGATTCAGAATACGCCGTTTTTGTTGATCGCCGGCGGCGATGACACACGCTGGGAACAATATGAGGTAACAGAAAAAGGCGATGCCTACGTGGTGATCAGTAAAGATCCCAGTGAGCTAATTAGCCAATTTAGGGTGAGTTTTGATAATAAAAACCGCATTCAGCGCTTTACCGTATTAGAGTCGGGTGGCCAACGCAGTGAGTTTACATTAAGCGAGGTAAACACCGCGCCCAAAGTGGAGGCGAGCACTTTCACCTTTACGCCCCCTAAAGGTGTGATGATTGATGACCAACGGTAAAAGAAAGTGGTCCGCGATAATGACCCCAGAGCCTAAATTGGTTCAATAGTCTTTAATTTAAATAAGTGACCCTATAACAAAATTCAAACTGGTCGTAGGGTCCAATTTATTGGACCAAAAACCATAGCTCGACACAAAAGCGTTGGTTGGGCGTTTTGTTTATGTGGAGATAAATTGACATGAGCACCTTGAGTCTCGACTTTGAACAAGATGACTTTCGGCCACTGGCAGCCCGTATGCGGCCACAGCAGTTAAGTCAATACTTGGGCCAAGCACATATTCTTGGACCCGAGAAACCGCTGCGCCGCGCATTAGAGGCAGGGCTGTGTCATTCTATGATCTTGTGGGGGCCGCCAGGCACCGGCAAGACCACTTTAGCTGAGTTGATTGGTCATTATTGCGATGCCCAAATAGAGCGTGTGTCGGCAGTCACTTCAGGTGTCAAAGAGATTCGAGCCGCCATTGATCGAGCACGAGAGCATAAATTAGCGGGCCGGCGCACCATTTTATTTGTTGATGAAGTACATCGCTTTAATAAATCTCAGCAAGATGCTTTTTTACCTCATATAGAAGACGGTACCGTCACCTTTATTGGTGCCACTACTGAAAATCCCTCCTTTGAACTAAACAACGCCTTATTGTCTCGAGCGCGTGTGTATTTGCTTAAACGTCTCGACACTCAGGATATTGAGCAGATGATAAGCCAAGCACTGCATGATGAGCGGGGCTTGGCTGGGCATAATATCGAGCTGGCCGAGGGCGTGCAGCGAGCCTTGGCAGAGTTAGTAGACGGTGATGGTCGTAAGGCTTTGAATTATCTTGAGTTGCTGGCTGATATGGCGGAATTACAGGGTGAGGTACGCCATATTAATCTGGCCCTGTTGGCTGAGGTGACAGGGGAGCGCTTAGCACGATTTGATAATCAAGGTGATCTCTATTATGACCTAATCTCAGCTATCCATAAGTCGATTCGCGGCTCTAACCCCGATGCCGGTTTATATTGGTATGCTCGTATGATTACTGCCGGTTGTGATCCCCTCTATATTGCTCGGCGCTTATTGGCTATTGCTTCAGAAGACATAGGATTAGCAGACCCCAAGGCCATGGAGGTGGCACTCTGTGCGTGGGACTGTTTTACTCGGGTAGGCCCGGCTGAAGGGGAGCGCGCTATTGCTCAAGCTATTGTTTATTTAGCCTGCGCCCCTAAAAGTAATGCCTTATATACCGCCTGGAATACCGCCTTAAAAGAAGCCCGTGAACTTCCTGATTATGAGGTGCCCATGCATTTGCGTAACGCGCCCACTAGGCTGATGAAAGAGTTAGGGCACGGCCATGAATATCGTTATGCACACCATGAGCCTGGCGCCTATGCGGCGGGCGAAACCTATTTACCTGAGGCCTTAACAGGGCGGCGCTATTATCAGCCGAATGAACGTGGTTTTGAGCAAAAAGTAAAAGCCAAGCTAGCATATTTGGATAATCTAGACCAAGAAGCTAAAAAATCCTAACCAATCACGGGCGCTTGGTTGGCTCTAGGTCAGGCGGCTGTTAAACTTAATACTCATTTATTGACTTCAATTGTGCGTGCTGCACGCAGGCACACTAGTGCATTTAATAAGGTAACTCATGCTGGATTCTAAATACTTGCGCGGCGATATTGCCGACACAGCGGCAAAGCTTGCCAGCCGCGGTTTTACACTCGACATCACTTTATTTAACCGCCTTGAAGAGCAGCGCAAGTCGTTACAGTCCCGCACTCAAGAATTACAAGCAGAGCGTAACGCCCGCTCTAAAGCTATTGGTATGGCGGCACGTAATGGTGAAGATATTGCTCCGCTGAAGGCGGCGGTCTCACAAATTAATGATGAACTCGATGGCTGTAAAGCAGAGCTAGATACCTTGCTTAACGAAATTGAAGCTTTTAGTGCCGCTATTCCAAATTTGCCCCATGAATCTGTGCCAGTAGGCAAAAATGAAGACGACAACCAGTTAGTGCGTGACTGGGGCGAGCCAACGGCATTTGATTTTGACGCTAAAGATCACGTTGCCTTAGGTGAAGCCTTAGCAGGGCTTGATTTTAAAGGGGCGGTTAAAGTATCAGGTTCACGCTTTGTGATAATGCAGGGCCAAATTGCCCGCATGCACCGTGCATTAGCGCAATATATGCTGGACTTGCATACACTTGAGCACGGTTATACCGAGTGCTATGTTCCCTATTTGGTGAATAACGACAGTCTATTTGGAACCGGCCAATTACCTAAGTTTTCTGCAGACTTATTTCATACCGCTATTGAAGGTGAAGGTGAAGACGCGGGTAAAACCCGGGGCTTTTCATTAATTCCTACCGCAGAAGTGCCATTAACTAATATTGGCCGAGATGAAATTTTTGACGCGGCTGATTTACCTTTGAAGTTAACGGCACATTCTCCGTGCTTTCGGTCTGAAGCAGGATCTTACGGCCGTGATACTCGCGGCTTAGTACGCATGCACCAGTTTGATAAAGTCGAAATGGTACAATTAGTCCATCCTGATAGCTCATGGGACACCTTAGAAGAAATGGTGGGCCATGCTGAAAAAGTACTGCAAGGCTTAAAACTACCGTATCGGGTAATGGCGTTATGTACCGGTGACATGGGCTTTGGTGCCGCCAAAACCTACGATTTAGAAGTGTGGCTGCCCGCTCAAGATACCTATCGTGAAATATCATCTGTGTCTAACTGTGTTGATTTTCAGGCGCGTCGTATGCAAGCACGGGTACGCGGTGCCGACGGTAAGCCGCAGTTATTACATACCTTAAATGGTTCAGGGTTGGCCGTAGGTCGTACTTTGGTGGCAGTCTTAGAAAACTATCAGTTAGCTGATGGCCGCATTGCGGTGCCTGAAATTTTGCAGCCTTATATGGGAGGACTCACGGTTATTGGTTAATGTTTAATTGCTAATATCACCTGTTATGGCTGTATTTGATAAAGCCGCTGTTCTGTCATCATAAGATTGCTGAACTGCGGCTTTTTTGTCTTTGATACTAACCGTATTTAATAACTAGCCCACGCATGAGAGGTGATTTTTAATAGCAATCTTAAAAACTAACAGATCAGATTTTATGGCTTCTGTAGGGGGCGATTTCAATCGACTAAAAACCATAGTAAGGCCTAAAGAGGTCGAATAAATTTGCCCCTACGCTCGGGGTCTATGGGTGTAAAAGCTGATTTTTGTGCTTTTAGCGCTCAATGTAAAAATAGATCATATATTTACTTAGACTAGTATTACTCGGTGTAAGTAGCATCTCGCACCGGTTATTATCCTTCTTGATAATGAAGAGAGACGTTATCTTCATTTTTGGTAAGCTTCTGAGTGATCCTTTCATAAAATCGCTTGCTGGTAGTCAAAATATTCATAAATAATTAACATATCAGTATCATCTGTTATTGATGTCCTTTTCTTGCTGTGTATAATCCACCATCAAAATATGCTGTTGCAGCATATCTCATTGCCACTGTGCGGTTAGGTGGTTTTATCATCTATTATGTCGGGCGGTACTTGCCAAAATTTGTGGCCTCGCTTGCTTGTGATCATCGTTATGGAGAAAAGACATGGCGTCGCGTTCAACTGAATATAAAGGGACTCCCCCAAGCGGAGATCAGAAGAAAGGCGGGTTAACCCGCTTTTTGGATACTGTTGAATGGTTAGGTAATTTGTTACCGCACCCTATTACTTTATTTGCACTCTTTTGTGTCGCTATTTTGATTGCTTCTGGTATCGCAGGCTATTTTGAGTTGAGTGTGATCGACCCCAGGCCGGAAGGAGCTAAAGGGCGCGCCAGCGACGGTATGATCCAAGTTATTAGCTTGCTTAATGGAGAAGGCTTGGCCCGCATTGTGGGAAGTTTGGTGAGCAACTTTACCGGTTTTGCCCCACTAGGTACTGTGTTAGTGGCTTTGCTGGGGGTGGGCATAGCAGAACACTCAGGATTACTATCAGCCGCCATGCGCGCTATGGTGATGAATGCATCACAACGCATGGTGACCGTGACAGTGGTGTTTGCCGGTATTATTTCTAATACGGCATCTGAGCTTGGATATGTGGTGTTGATTCCATTGGCTGCCATGATTTTTCATTCATTAGGACGACACCCTTTAGCGGGCTTAGCTGCGGCATTTGCGGGGGTATCTGGCGGCTATAGTGCAAACTTACTGCTGGGAACTGTTGACCCTTTATTATCAGGTATTACCCAAACGGCCGCGCAAATTATTGATGCCGAATACATAGTAGGACCTGAGGTTAATTGGTACTTCATGTTTGTGAGTACCTTTGTGATTGCAGGGCTAGGTGCTTTGGTAACCGAAAAAATAGTGGAGCCAAAATTAGGGCCTTATAATGTAGCAGAAGCCGAAGACGATATAGACACCCAAAACATGGGAGCCGTGACTGCTAACGAAAAGCGGGCTTTAAAAGGAGCCGGTTTGGCGGCGTTAGTGGTGTGTGCATTACTGGCGCTTACGATAGTGCCGGAAAACGGCGTCTTACGTCATCCTGTTACTGGTGACATTGCTGGGTCACCTTTTTTAAAGGGCATTGTAGCGTTTATTTTTGTGTTTTTTGCCATTCCCGGTTTTGTTTACGGTCGTATGATGCGCACCATGACAAGCGATCGTGACGTGATTGATGCTATGTCGAAAAGCATGAGCTCGATGGGAATGTATATAGTACTGGTATTTTTTGCCGCTCAGTTTGTGGCGTTTTTTAGTTGGACTAACTTTGGCACTGTGATTGCAGTGCAAGGCGCGACTTTTTTACAAAACATAGGGCTAACGGGTCCTATGCTAATGATCTGTTTTATTGTGCTGTGTGGTTTTATTAATCTGATGCTGGGCTCGGCTTCGGCACAATGGGCGGTGACGGCACCTATCTTTGTTCCCATGCTCATGCTGGTAGGTTACTCACCAGAAGTCATTCAAGCGGCATACCGTATTGGAGATTCGACCACTAATATTATCACCCCTATGATGAGTTATTTTGGTTTGATAATGGCGGTCGCGGTGCGCTATAAGAAAGACTTGGGGATTGGTACCTTGATGGCAATGATGTTGCCTTACTCATTGGTCTTCTTGCTGGGCTGGAGCCTGTTGTTTTTTGTGTGGGTGTTTGTGTTTGGCCTGCCCGTAGGCCCTGGGGCGGCGACTTTTTACAGTGACTTGCCATCTTAGTGTAAAGCGGGCTAGGGGGTTAATGCTATTGGCAATAAAAAGGGGGCAGGCAAGGGCCCTTTTTTGTTGAAGGCATTAATGTAGTTTGATGTTGAATGAAGTTTCTCCGTTTTTCTTTCGCCTTTTGGCAGCTTCCTTTGGTAGAATGCGCAACATTAATCAGGTCTTCGGCAGTCAATGATGGTTTGGATAGACTATGTAATTTTAGGCATAATTGCGCTTTCTGCCATTATTAGCCTAGTAAGAGGCTTTGTAAAAGAAGCGATGTCGCTGGTAACTTGGTTTGCCGCTTTTTTTGTAGCTAGTCAATTTTATGCCGACTTAAGTACGCTGCTCGACATTTCCGATCCTCTTATACGTGATGGTAGCGCCATTGCGATCCTCTTTGTATTGACCCTTATTCTAGGGGCACTGCTTAACTATATTATTGGTGAGCTGGTCACCAAAACAGGGCTTTCAGGCACAGACCGTGTGTTGGGCGTGTGTTTTGGTGCAGTACGCGGTGTATTAATTGTGGCCGCTTTAATCTTTTTTATCGATACCATGACTGGCTTTTCGCAAAGTCTGTGGTGGGAGCAATCTCGGTTAATTCCGGAATTCGGTATTATTATCCAGTGGTTCTTCAGCCTGGTGCAAAATTCATCCAGCTTTTTACCCCCCAAGCCATAATGAATTGAGGAAATTAGGACATGTGTGGGATTGTCGGAATTTTAGGTACGACTCCAGTAAATCAGGCGCTTTATGATGGCCTGACCGTGCTACAACATAGAGGCCAAGATGCTGCAGGCATTGTGACCATAGACGGTAACACTTTACGTCAGCGCAAGGCGAATGGCTTAGTACGTGATGTGTTTGAAGAGCGCCACATGGAGCGCTTAATTGGTAATGTGGGCATTGGCCATGTACGTTACCCAACCGCAGGCAGTAGCAGTGTGGCACAAGCACAGCCGTTTTATGTCAACTCCCCCTTTGGCATAGCGCTTGCTCATAATGGTAATTTAACCAATGCGCGTGAGCTAAAAGAAGAGCAGTTTCGTGTGGCTCGCCGCCATATTAATACCAGCTCAGATTCAGAAATCTTATTGAATGTTTTTGCTCATGAGCTTGATCAGCAAACCCAGACTCTGCACCTCGAACCGAGTCATGTGTTTGCTGCGATCGGCAAAGTACATCAACAAGTTAAAGGCGCCTATGCCGCGGTGGCAGTGATTATTGGTCATGGTATGTTGGCATTTCGTGATCCTAACGGTATTCGCCCCTTAGTGTTAGGTAAGCGTGATTGTGATACCGGTGGCACTGAGTATATGGTGGCCTCTGAAAGCGTAGCGCTTAATGCTGTGGGTTTTAGTTTGATTCGTGATATCGCGCCAGGCGAAGCGGTATATATTACCGAACAAGGTGAGTTATTTACTGAACAATGCGCTACTGAGCCACAGCACCAGCCGTGTATCTTTGAGTACGTTTATTTTGCCCGCCCTGATTCTTTTATTGATAAAGTTTCTGTATACGGTGCTCGCGCCCAAATGGGGCAAAAATTGGGTGATAAAATAGCCAGGGAGTGGGAAGATTTTGATATTGATGTGGTGATCCCAATCCCTGAAACTTCGTGTGATATTGCGCTCGAAATTGCCCACAACTTAGACCTACCTTATCGACAAGGCTTTGTAAAAAACCGCTATATTGGCCGCACTTTTATTATGCCTGGACAATTACAGCGTCAACAGTCGGTGCGTCGTAAACTTAATGCTATTCCTTCTGAGTTTGCCGGTAAAAATGTGTTGCTGGTTGATGATTCTATTGTTCGGGGCACCACGTCTGAGCAAATTATTAAAATGGCCCGTGAAGCCGGTGCTAAAAAAGTTTACTTTGCCTCAGCTGCACCAGAAATCCGCTTCCCTAATGTGTACGGTATCGATATGCCCTCGGTGAATGAGTTAATCGCTTATGGCCGAGAGGGGGATGAAATTTGTCAGTTGATTGGTGCCGACGGCCTTATTTACCAAGAGCTGTCAGACTTAGAAGATGCTGTACGTCACTTTAATCCTGAGCTGCGCCGCTTTGAAACCTCTGTTTTTACTGGTGAGTATGTCACTCAAGATGTGGACCAAGCGTATCTAGATGAGCTTAACGCCTTGCGTAATGAGGGCTCCAAACAAGGTGATTGTAGTGACAATAGCCATTTAGGCATTTATAACGAAGGTCAATCTTAAAAGGTACGGATCAAAAATACAAAGAGGCTGCGGCCTCTTTTTTTGTTTGCCCAGCAAAGCTGGCAAACCCGATAGGCCGAAAGAAGCCTTA
>NZ_JBQDEX010000059.1:0-15173 GCF_052084945.1 Oceanisphaera sp. | reverse complement strand
GATCTGATTTAAAGCTGGACCTAGAGGAAACAGAGTCACCTTCCGCGACACGCCATAAACCCATCCATGGGGCTCGGGAAATGCCATCCCTGGCATTGTCACGGTCGTGGAAGCCGATCTCTGTTACCTCTCTTGAAGCTCCGAGCTGCCTGCTAATCCCATTTACAGGCGGCTTCGTGGTATAGGGGCGGATAAAGGGATCTACTCCACCGACCATCACATGACAGGGACGTCATGTGCTGAGCGCCACAGGGAGGTGCTTGCAGCGTGTCGGTGGAGTAGACCCTTTGTTCGACTTTTATACAAACAAAAATAGATCAGTTATTTTTCCAGATCGGTATAAGAGTAACGCCCATCAAAAAAGCCACCTAAGGTGGCTTTTTTATTAAGGTAGATAGTGCTTAGCGAGTGAGCTTACTCAACCGTTAAGATCTTGCAGGTGTTGGTGCTACCAATCACTTCCATGCAATCACCATGGGTCAATAATACTAGGTCACCACTGTTTACAAAACCGCTTTTCTTCAAGGTATCTAGCGCTTCACGGCCCACTTCTGAGTTGCTTAAACTCGCATTTTGCTTAAAGTAAACAGGCGTTACACCACGGTATAAGTTGCTCCACGCCAGGGTTTTATCTTCGCCAGACAAAGAGAAAATAGGCAGGCCAGAACTGATGCGTGACAGCAACAGCGGCGTAGTACCTGAGTGGGTTAGGGCCACAATGGCTTTAACACCTTGTAAGTGGTTAGCCGCATACATGGTAGACATGGCAACGGTTTCTTCAACTGAGGTGAAGGTGAAGTTCATGCGGTGATTAGACACATTAATGCTGGGGTGCTTTTCAGCGCCTAAGCACACTTCAGCCATGGCTTTAACGGTTTCAATCGGAAAGTCACCGGCGGCGGTTTCTGCAGACAGCATAACCGCATCGGTACCATCCAATACGGCGTTGGCGACGTCCATCACTTCAGCACGAGTTGGCAGCGGTGCAGAAATCATTGATTCCATCATTTGTGTTGCCGTGATCACCACGCGGTTTAGGCGACGTGACGCACGGATCAGCTTCTTCTGTACACCTACTAGCTCAGAGTCACCTATTTCAACACCCAAGTCACCACGAGCAACCATGACCACGTCTGATGCTAAAATCACATCTTCCATGGCCGCGTCACTGGCTACGGCTTCAGCACGCTCTACTTTAGCAACCAACTTGGCATTGCTGCCAGCAGCACGGGCGAGTTCACGGGCAATTTTCATGTCTTCGCCGGTACGTGGGAAAGACACGGCTAGGT
Organism: Oceanisphaera sp.; assembly: GCF_052084945.1. Taxonomy (NCBI): domain Bacteria; kingdom Pseudomonadati; phylum Pseudomonadota; class Gammaproteobacteria; order Aeromonadales; family Aeromonadaceae; genus Oceanisphaera; species Oceanisphaera sp. Next base: position 13,884 of record NZ_JBQDEX010000059.1, on the reverse strand, counting down.
AATCAACACCAATTTTTGCGGCAGTAATAATGTCTTCGCGGTCTTTGTCGGTAAGAGCTGGGGCAGATAAGCCACCGCCTTTTTTGTTAATACCTTTGTTATTAGACAAAGGACCGGCAACCGTGACTTCGGTGAGTACTTTGTTACCTTCAACGCCATCTACGCGCAGCTGCACGCGGCCATCATCGAGTAACAAAATATCGCCAATTTTGACGTCTTTTGGCAAGTCTTTATAGTCGATACCAACTTGCTGCTCATCGCCTTCACCTAGACCAAGATCAGCATCTAATATAAATTTATCACCCAGAGCTAACTCAATTTTATTATTTTTAAAGGTCGACACACGGATTTTAGGACCTTGTAAGTCACCCAAAATAGCCACGTGCACGCCTAATTTTTTAGCTATGGTGCGTACATCATTAGCACGCTTTAAATGATCTTCGGGGGTACCGTGAGAGAAGTTCATGCGCACTACGTTAGCGCCGGCTTTAATAATGCCTTCAAGATTATTGTCGCGATCAGTTGCCGGACCTAGGGTGGTTACTATCTTGGTACGTCTTAACATTGAGAGACTCCAGTGTAGAGGTAGATCACATAAAAATAAAATCAACGCGACATGCTAATGCCATTGGCTTTAATACGCTGATGTAAGGGGTGAGTGTTAACCGGTGAGCGCCAAACCCAAGTTAGAGACTTAATTTAATGGGTAATAGAGAACAGGCTCACTGTGTATGACTGCACCTTAGGTTTATAAATTGTTATCGATAGTAACGTAAGAATACATAAAAGTGTAGGCTGGATCACAAAAATGACGGTTGTTTAGTTATAAATTGATCAAAATCAACATTAAGGGTTATCAAATTGGGAATTTTTTATCCCTTCTTTAACTTTTTGTAAGTTTTCAATAAACACTTTGCCTCTGCGTAAAATAAACCCCGTTGCGAGCACATCAATCAGTACCATTTGCGTCAACCTTGAGGCCATCGGCAGGTGTAAGTCGATATCATTAGGGATATCCATAGACAACACCATAGTGCACACGTGCGCAAGGGGAGAGTCTTGAGCTGTTAGCCCCAGTACGAGTGCGCCTTTTTGCCGTGCTAGCTGGGCAATTTCAACTAAGGCTTTAGTGCGCCCAGTATAAGAAATCAGTACAAATACTTGATCGGGAGAGCTATTAGCCGCACTCATACGCATCATGACGACATCGTCAAAGCACTGTACGGGTAAATTAAAGCGAAAAAATTTATTAGTGGCGTCATGTGCCACGGCCGATGAGGCTCCTAAGCCAAAAAACGATAGCTGTTTGGCTTGGGTTAGCATATTAACGGCTCGGTTAACCTGTTCAGGATCTAAGCTATTTTGGGCTCGGGTAAGGCAGGCCATGCTAGATTCAAAGGTTTTTGTGATATAGGATTCTGGGCTGTCATTTTCATCTAGCTGACGGTGCACATAGGAAGTCGTGTTGGCTAAGCTTTGTGCTAAGTGCAGTTTAAAGTCAGGAAAGCCCTTAGTATCGAGACGTCGACAAAAGCGATTAACAGTAGGCTCGCTGACTTCTGCCATTTTTGCTAATGAGGCAATACTAGAATGAATAGCGGTTTGTGGTGAAGCAAGAATGGTCTCTGCCACCTTTTTTTCTGATTTACTAAAGGCATCTAGCAGTTGCGTCATTTTCTCTAATATATTCATTCCTGTATCTCTTCGAACAAAGCGCAGTAGCTATCCTAGCACAACCCTTTGGCTAGCGGTAAGCGGTGGGCGATAAGTTAAAATATGATTTAATACCAATCTAAGTAAGTATATGGTCAGTTTGTATTGAGCAAAAAGTGACAACGACTCAAATACTGCTAATGGTAAGGGCTCCCCTACTAATAGTTGGGTGTTTGGCTCTTACCCTATAAAGGCTTTTTCAGATCTTATCTCTATTGTTCCGTGTTCTTATTTGGATTCCGTGGCGAAAAATTTTGATCAGTTAGTTTTACAGATTGGTATAATTTAACGCTATATTGGCGTGTGCCGGCGTGGTCGTTTTTTGCGCTATCGGAATGTAGGCATAAAAAAACCCCGGCGAGCCGGGGTTTTGATCACATCACTGAAATTACTTAGCGAAGTTTTCTGCCGCAAATTCCCAGTTAACCAGCGCCCAGAAAGCTTTAACATAGTCTGGACGTACGTTGCGGTAATCGATGTAGTAAGCATGCTCCCACACATCGCAAGTTAGCAATGGTGTAACGTTATCGGTCAGTGGGCAGCCGGCGTTTGAAGTGTTAGCAATTGCCACGCTTCCGTCTGCTTTTTTCACCAGCCAAGTCCAACCAGAACCAAAGTTAGTCACACAAGATTTAGTGAACTCTTCTTGGAACGCCTCAAAAGAACCGAAAGCCGCTTTAATAGCGTCTGCTAATGCGCCTGTTGGCTCACCGCCACCGTTAGGTGCTAAGCAGTTCCAGTAGAACGTGTGGTTCCAGATTTGTGCTGCGTTATTGAAGATGCCGCCAGAAGAAGTCTTAATGATGTCCTCTAGAGATTTACCTTCAAACTCGGTACCTGGTACTAAATTGTTCAGGTTAACGACGTAAGAGTTGTGGTGCTTACCGTAGTGATACTCTAATGTTTCCTCTGAAATATGAGGCAACAAGGCATTTTTTGCGTAAGGTAGGGCGGGAAGTTCAAAAGCCATTATTATAATCTCCATTTTGATGGTGCCAGCCTAAGGCTGGTCTCGACATTACTATTTGCTTTCTCCAGAACGGATACGAGTAACAGCAAAATGCCCGTATCACGCTAAATTGCTAGCACCATTGTAGCAGTTAGCAAGAGGGCTAAACAACATCAGCTTTTGTAGGGGTAAAGCGATAGGTGACTAAAGGAGGTTACTTTGTGGCCGTAAGCAGACCAAACAGCGACTAAAATGCGGGGCTATACTTGTGACCCTTGCACGAAACAGTAGAATAGCGAATTAACTTGTCATTATGATGACTTGCCGTTTTATACTGCGGATAATCTAGTATTACGCATTTATTTTGTTGCTTGTCAGCAACCATCATTGAGGTATTTATGGATACAGTTGAAAAAATCAAAACTCAGATCAGTGAAAACCCGATTTTACTTTATATGAAAGGGTCGCCTAAATTTCCTAGCTGTGGCTTTTCTGCACAAGCGGTACAAGCGTTAATGGGTTGTGGTCAACCTTTTGCTTATGTTGATATTTTGCAAAGCCCAGAAATTCGTGCTGAGCTGCCAAAATACGCAGATTGGCCGACTTTCCCTCAACTGTGGGTTGATGGTGAGCTAGTGGGTGGCTGCGATATTATTATGGAAATGTTTCAACAAGGTGAGCTTAAGCCACTGGTTGAAGAAACCGCGGCTAAATACCCAAAGCCAGAGCAAGAGTAAGTCAACGGGAAGCTTGAAGCCAAACACCCAATCAGACCAATCCTGCTCGCAGGACCATCAGCTAAAGCGCTGGGCTACAAAAAACGGTGTTTGTCTTTAGCTGACTGCTTACGGCTTCCAGCTTTTTTACAAGCACTTTACGGGTTTGGGCAGTCCGGCAAGCTTAGTGGCTTGTTTGGCAGGGCCTTTGGGGAACAGTCGATATAAATAACGGCTGTTGCCTTTTTCAGAGCCTAGCTCTTTGGCCATGGCTTTTACTAGCGCGCGCATAGCGGGTGAAGTGTTATATTTAAGATAAAAATCTCGCACAAACTGCACCACCTCCCAATGCTCTTCACTCAGCCCTATCCCTTCTTGTTCGGCTAGTATATCAACCATTTCTGGCTGCCAATCTTGGTGATTTTTAAGGTACCCCTGAGTATCGGTTGCAATAGTGCGCCCCTCAAACTCAAACATAATCAGTCCTTTATCATCTGTTATTAACAATAGCCGCTAATATTACTGAACTTAGTTAGGGTCTGCATCTATTGTTGCGTCTTGTTGTTGAAATCCTTGGGCTAGTTGATATAAGTCATTGACCAGTAATGTAATATGACTTAACAACTGCTGGTTGAGGATCAACCAGTCATCGACTGCATCAAGGGTGGGCTCATGGTGGGCTATAGGTTGAGAAGCCGGTTGGACATACTCATTATGTAACGCCTTAGCAGCAACGTGTAGCTGGCTCACCAGTTGTTCAATTTGAGGGCCATGGGCTTGTTGCAATAACTGGCTTTGCGCGCGGTGTGCCCCCAAGGTTGATAGATAAGACAATAGTGCATGATTACGATAGGCAATATCAAAACATAAGTTAAGCCAATATTTCGGCACCGGCTCTACTCGAATATTCTGCCAAGCGAGTGCTAACTGATTATCGGCTAAGTGGGCTTGTTTGCGTGATTGGCGATAATCAAGGCTGTCATTTCGTCCGTGTGCAAACTGCTGAGCAATGGCGGCTAAGTACCCAGCATTGGCCTCCATAGCATCGGCCATTAACCGAGGTAAATGGCGACGCTGCCAGTCTGGCCAAATAAACCACACCGCCACAAATGACAATGCACAGCCAATCAGTGTATCAAACAAGCGAGGTAACCAGATAAGCTCACTGGTACCACCTTGTAAGTTAAATGCCAGTAGTACAAAGAGGGTAACAAAGCCAACTGCCCAGCTGTAATACACCTTTATTTGGGTGAAAAAGATAAAGGCCCCTAGCAGCAAAATCATTAACTGTGCGCCGATAGAAGGAAAAAAATACAATAAAGGCACTGCGGCTAAAATACCGCCTATTGTTCCTAAAATACGCTGCACCAACCGCTTGCGGGTGGCACTAAAGCTTGGCTGACAGACAAATAAAATAGTGAGTAATATCCAATAACCGCGTTCTAGTTCAAAATAGGCAATTAAGCTATAACCTAGCGCAAAACATAAGCACAAGCGCATGCTATGACGAAATAACAATGAGTCGGGATGAAACAGTGCCTTTAATTTGGGCCAAAAAGGCTGGCGCTTAGGTTGGGCAAGCTCAACGGTTATCGCCTCAGGTAAGGGTTGGCGCTGGGTTAATGACTCGGCTCGTACCAACCCCTGGTGTAGGCGCGCCATATTGCGGCCTAAATACTTAAGTGGACTTAATAAGTGGAGAGGGTAATCTTGCTGTAAGTGGCTGTAATTAAGCTGATCTTCTAGTGCACTTAACGCCCATGTTAGGCGTTTAGGATGCTGGTAAGCATTATGGGTTAAAATGGCGTAGCCCAGCTTATAACACGCCTCTCCAAGCCCAACCAACAGCGTTTGATAACCTTTTAATATGTCCAGCTGTTTCAAGTCTTGATTAAGTGCCTGATAAGAATAATGGCTAGAGGTGGCTCGCTCGTGCATGTCTTGTACCAGTAAGTACAAGGCCAGTAATCTGCCCAGCTCGTCTTGTTGTGGGTGACACTCTTGCCCTTGAATACGACGATTAAGCATTTGTTTAGTGTTTTCTAGTGCGCTTACCAACTGTATATTGAGCTGCGCTAATTGATGGCGCAAATGTTGATGTTGTTGATCGGGGCTATCAAAAAAGCGCGATTTCTCTAACAAATAACGTGATAGTGAAAAATAACACTGAGCCAATTGCTCATGGACTTGTTTATAAGGCCAAATTAATAATACCACCCAAGACAAAAGCCCATACCAAGCCGCGCCCAAGGTTAATAATAGCGGTTGATACCAAAAGCTGGGGCTGTCGGGGTGACCTTGCATGGCATATAAAGAAATTAATAATATCCCAAACCCCAAGGTGCCCACAGTGGACCCCCACGCGCCCATTAAAATTAAGATGGAGGCGCTAATCACTAATAAAGGGCCAAATAACACCGGGTTATCAATGGTTAAGGTGACCAAGCAAATGGCAATAAAAAAGCACACTAAGCTTAATAACAAGTGACGTAAGCGGCCTTTGGGGCCTTGATCGACTTCGCTAAGGGCACCGGCCATCACCCCTAAGGTAAGCGTGACCGCACCGGGAGTCTGCTCTAACCACCAACCTGGCAGCAAAACGCTTGCCATCGCCAGCAACACTTTAATGGCGAAAAAGAAATGACTGTCGGTAAACACCCGTCTTAGCCAAGACACAAGAGCTGGGGCAGTAATTGCTGAGGGCATTCAATGGCTCACTATAAAGTTAAACGAATCAATCTGTCAGTGGAGGAAAAACGTTAGCGACTAGCTTAGCGCGTTCTGCATGTTTTAATAGCGTATAGACATAAAAAAAGCCCCATAAAGGGGCTTTTTGCAAATAAGCGCCGCTTAGTCGCGGCTTAAACCTAACAAGCTAAGTAGGCTTAAAAAGATATTAAAGATAGAGACGTACAACGTAATGGTGGCCGAAATATAATTGCGCTCACCGCCATGAATAATGGCACTGGTCTGCATTAAAATAGCGCCAGACGAGAACAAAATAAACAGCGCACTCAGGGCTTGGCTAAGCGCGGGTATTTGAAAGAACAAGTTGGCGACAATACCCACCAGTAAGATCACAAAGCCGGCCATCATCATGCCACCTAAAAAGGACATGTCTTTTTTGGTAGTTAACACATAAGCGGACAGCGACAAAAAGGTCAGTGCTGTGCCACCCAATGCCAACATAACGGTTTCGGTACCGCTGGCGCTGCTTAAGTAGTGACTAATAAGAGGGCCAATGGTGTAGCCGGTGAAAGCAGTAAAGGCGAAGATAAAGACGAGGCCTAAGCTGCTATCGCGATTTTTCTCGGTTAAAAACATCAGGCCGTAAAAGCCGACTAAGGTAATAATTAAGCCTGGGCGGGGGAGTCCCATCATGGCGCTCACACCGGCACCTAAAGAGGCGGCAATTAAGGTCATGGCCAGCAACATATAGGTATTACGTAATACCTTGTTGGTTGCCAGCTCACTGGTTTGTGTGCGGGGTATCGAATTTTGGTATCGCATGCTCAAAGCTCCTTAAGCTTCTTCATTTTACGGGGTAAGTATGAGTTAACAGGGCAAGTGCCACGTTGTTTTTACTTGACCAAATATATTGGTAAATCAATACCCTATTTTGGGCATAAAATGGCCTAATTGTCGAGTGTTGAATAAGCCTTGTTCAGCCCTGGAACGAAAGCCTTGCTGGAGTTAACAGCAATCTGTGCATAAAATATCCACTTAAACATAAATAGTGATTTATTCGTTTACAACGCCCACCAGCTTTAGGTAGTATTCATCTCGTTCGGAGGGGTGGCAGAGTGGTTGAATGCACCGGTCTTGAAAACCGGCATGGGTTTATAGCCCATCCAGGGTTCAAATCCCTGCTCCTCCGCCATATTACAAACAGCCCGCAGCGTTAATTCGTTGCGGGCTTTTTGTTGTTAAATACACTTTAGATTACATGACACTTTACGTAAGCTGGTATCACTGTTACCTACCACTGTGGGTTTGCGACCAATGACCTAAGGCGCTAAACGAGGTGTGCGATGCAATATTGGATTATGGGAGGCGGAGGTATTGGTGTCGCTCTGGCGCAAGCTGGGGTAGCGCGAGGAGACAAAGTACTGCTGTTAAGTCGCTCTAACCCTCATCTCGATCAGGTTGACTGGTTAGCCGTCGATAATACCGATCAAGACGCCTTGGCTAAGGCAATCGCCGATTACCCTTTGCCCGATAGAGTAATTAATACCCTAGGTATGTTGCACCAAGGTGTACAGCAGCCTGAAAAGCGCATTGAGCAGCTTAATGAGGCGGCGTTTAATAACAGCTTGCGCATTAATACATGGCCGACATTGGCCATGGCACAACTGCTATCGCAACGCTTAACCCGTACCACACCATTACAGTTTGCCGCTTTATCGGCGCGAGTGGGCTCTATTAGTGATAATAGAGCTGGCGGTTGGTACAGCTATCGGGTGAGCAAAGCGGCGCTGAATATGGCAATAAAAACGGTGAGCATTGAATGGCAACGCCGGTTTCCCCATGCCAGTATCGTCGGGCTGCACCCAGGCACAGTAGCCACCGAGTTGTCTGCTCCTTTTCGCTCGGGCCTTGTTACTGGGCAGCTTCATACCCCAGCACAGGCAGCACAAGATTTACTGAATGTGTTAGACAACTTGTCTAATGAGCACTCAGGGCGATTATTTGCCTGGGATGGTCAAGAAATACAGCCTTAATATATTTAGTCACTCACACGGACAGTGATTGTGTGAGCCTGCTTGCAGAATACAGCAACTATGATGTTTTAGCCGCGCTTTTAGCTTAGTGTTTGATGTTATTAAGCTATAAGCAAGGGGTAAACTTCATGCTGGCATTATCGATTAACGATATTAAGGTGGGCGTAGATTTAGCTGATAAAGACGCCGTTATTCACGCGCTTGCCCAATGGCTAGAAGAAGATGGCCATGTGGCTTCGGGCTACCAAGCTGGCATGATGGCACGAGAAGCAAAAACCGCGACTTACCTTGGTCAAGGTATTGCTATTCCCCATGGCACGCAAGCATGTCGACACCTTATTCAACATACCGGCATTAAAGTGTTGCACCTGCCACAAGGAGTAGACTGGGGGGATGGCGAAAAAGCCTACCTAATATTAGGCATAGCCGCCCGCTCAGACGAACACCTTGATTTACTCAAGCAACTGGCTAAAACCCTCTCTCAAGATAACCTACAGCAAGGCGTTATGGCGATCACTGATCCCGAGCAGGTGCTGGCGCTATTGCAAGGACCTCCTCAGCTTAAAGAGATGACATTGCCTCTCGAGCATATCGCCACCGAGCTAGATGCAGACACCTTATTGCAGCTAACCCATCAAGCCCTTGGCCTATTACCTAGTAACGATTCTGCGCATACCTCATTAAAGCACACAACACCTATTCATATCGGCCAAGGCTGGTGGTTAAGTCAAGCCCATACCCACAGTGGTCTTGGCAACGCCGCCTTGGTAACCTCTCATCCCCATAGTTCGCTGTTAATGCAATCGCCTGCCATACGCGGTGTGTTAGTGCTATTAATAGATGGCATCAGCCATAAGGCATTATTGGAGCAATTACTGGCTTGGTTAGCGGCTAAGCAAGGTGCAGAGTTGGCCGCTTTAAGCTCAGCTGAGTCGTTACTTACCGCCTTAGAAGCAGGGCCAGAGGCTTATGGCCAACTACGGCATAGCGTGCAGCAAACAGTAAGTGTGCGTAATACTCATGGTATACATGCCCGCCCTGGAGCCACATTAGTACAGCTTGCTAAACAATTTAGTGCCGAGATATACGTGCGTAATCTTGAGGGAGACGGGCAGTGGGCTTCGGCAAAAAGCTTAATGCAAATGATAAGCTTAGGTGCAAAGCGAGGGCATCAATTATTATTTTCCGCCTCAGGAGCAGATAGCGAGGCGGCGGTTAACGCCTTAGTAAAGGCTGTCGCAGAGGGGCTAGGGGAGCCATTAGGTGACGACTTGCCTCCTCTTGAGCAAGCAACCAATGACATTGCCCCACAGCAGCAAAGTGACACGCCCGCTCAGCCTATCACGCTTGAACCCAACAGTGAGCTTAGTGGGGTAACCGCCGCAGCTGGAGTCGCCATAGGGCCTGTGTTTGTTGATCTTGAGGTGCAGTTTGATTATCCCCAGCAAGGAAAAGATCCCGAGTTTGAAAAAACGGCGTTAACGGCCGCCCTTGATCAAGCTTGTGGCGAATTAACCCAAGCACAAGCACACAGTCAAGACGCCCAAGCTAATGATATTATGGCCATGCATCAAGAACTGTTAGCGGATACGGCATTAATTTTTGATGTTAACTGTCGTATTAGCCAAGGCCAATCGGCTCCCGCGGCTTGGTGGAGTGAGATAAACCTTGCAGCGACTCGCCAAGGGAATAACGACGATGCCTTATTGGCAGAGCGGGCTGCGGATATTCGTGATGTAGGCCGCCGTGTGATGGCCATTTTATGTCATAGCTTAGCGACCACACCGCCTGCGCATCCTTATATTTGGGTCGCTCAAGAAATTGGCCCCTCGCAGCTGGTTAATCTCGACCCTCAACAGGTGCTTGGCATAGTAACGGTTGGGGGCGGAGCGGCTTCTCATAGCGCCATTTTAGCCACCGCCTTAGGGATCCCTGCATTAGTCGGCGTTAATGACGCTGTGATGACACTGCAAACCGGCACCCAAGTTATTTTAAACGCTGAGCACGGCTGTTTAAAAATTGCCCCTGACGAACACACCTTACACCAAGCACAAGCGCAACAACGCCAAGCAAAACAGGCCGCTGAGCAGGCTTGGCGTGAGCGAGAGTTAGCCGCCATCACCCAAGACGGCCATCGTATTGAGGTGGCGGCTAACTTAGGGGATGTGCAAGACGCGCAGCAAGTTGTGACATCAGGTGGGGATGGTGTGGGGCTATTGCGCACTGAATTTGTGTTTATGTCACGGCGCACCGCCCCCAGTCTTGCCACCCAAACAGCCTTATATCGCCAGCTATTTGATGCTTTAGCAGGTCGGCCTCTATTAGCGCGCACCTTAGATGTGGGCGGCGATAAACCCCTGCCTTATTGGCCGAGCACCAAAGAAGATAATCCTTTTTTAGGGGTGCGTGGCATTCGCTTATGTAGGCAGAACCCTGAGTTACTGAGCACGCAAATTCGCGCGCTATTAACGGCGGCGGATAATCGGCCGGTGCGTATTATGTTCCCCATGATCACCGATATTGCCGAGTGGCGCTGGGCTAAAGACATGGTTAATGAGATACAAGCCGAGGTGAATGCTACTCAGGTTGAGTTAGGCATGATGATAGAAGTGCCTTCCGCGGCCTTATGTGCTGCTGTGTTTGCTAAAGAAGTCGACTTCTTTAGCATAGGGACCAATGATCTTACCCAGTATGCGATGGCGGTAGACAGAGGCAACGGTGAAGTAGCGTATCTAGCCGATGGACTACACCCCAGTGTGTTACAGCTGATACAGATGACGGTGATTGCCGCCCACGCTCAAGGTAAATGGGTGGGGGTCTGTGGCGAGTTGGCCGCCGATGTTCAAGCATTGCCCATTTTATTGGGGCTAGGCGTGGATGAGTTATCGGTGAGTTTAGCGCGCCTGCCGCTGGTAAAAGCACAAATACGCCAATTACAGCTTGCCCATTGCCAGCAGCTTGCACAACAGGCCTTGGTGAGTGAAGACGCACCCAGTGTAAGGCGCTTAGTGAATCAGCATCCCAAGGTGGCAAAGCAGCCAGAGGAGCAGGGCTTATGAGCATAGTCACGGTCACACTCAACCCTGCACTGGATTTAACGGTCACTGTGCCTTGCTTGCATAAAAATCAGGTGAATATTGCAACGAGTCAGCATCTAGGCCCTGCCGGTAAGGGCATTAATGTGGCGCGGGTACTCAGTGACTTAGGGCATACACCGATTGCGACCGGCTTTTTAGGCCGTGATAACGCAGCCCCATTTAGCCAGTTATTTAGTGAACAACACATTATAGATAAATGCCTGCGTCTCGCCGGTAGCACCCGTATTAACACCAAAATTAGCGAACGTGATGGCAGTGTAACCGATATTAATACCCCAGGGCTCACGGTCACAACAGAGGCATGGAGCCAGTTGCGCGCACAATTAAATGACTTAGCCGCACAAATGCACGTATTGGTTATTTCAGGGAGTGTGCCACCTGGGGTATCGTTGGCGCAATTTAGCGAGCTTATCGCCTGGGGGCGCCAACAAGGTAAAGCCGTTATATTAGATAGCAGCCAGCAAGCGCTCGCAGCAGGCATAAGCGCGCGACCCACCTTAATTAAACCCAATATTGATGAGCTAAGCACGCTGCTGGGGCGTACCTTAAATAATGAGGCCGACATTATGGCGGCGGCTCAGCAATTGCAACAACAAGGCATTGCGCATCTGGTGGTATCAATGGGCGCACAGGGCGTGTATTGGTTTACTCCTACTCAGTGTTGGCGGGCGAGTGTGCCTAAGGTTGAGGTCGTCAGCACAGTCGGAGCCGGAGATAGCTTGGTTGCCGGACTGGCGGCGGGATTAAATGACGGTTTATGTGCGCAATCACAGGCAACATTATGTGATCCTCAAGTGATATTACGCCGCGCAACTGCGTTATCGCTGATGGCCGTCACCCAAGTGGGAGTGGGCATAAACTGTGCCCAACAATATGCCGATTATCAAGCGGCCATCACCATTACTGAGCGAGCAGCAAGGAGAGTGTAATGAACATTATCATCATTACGGCGTGCCCTAGTGGCATCACCACCAGTTATTTGGCTGCGCAATTGCTCGAGCAAGCAGCCCGACAAAGAGGTTGGCATGCCAGTGTGGAGTGTCACAGTCAATTAACGACCGATAATGCGGTGACTGCGGCTGATATTGCCGAGGCAGACTTAGTGGTGGTGGCGTGTGATATTGAACTTAACTTGTCTCGCTTTGCGGGGGTGCCCGTTTATTGCAGCGCTATTGCACCTGCATTAGCTGATCCCCATGCCTGGCTCACGTTAGCCGAACAAGATGCCCGCCCTTATGTGGCGAGCAACGACGAGGCTAAAGGTGAGCAAGGCGGCACTGAGCTTAATGATGCTGTTCATCAAGAGACAGCTCAACATATTGTTGCCATTACCGCCTGCCCCACAGGCGTAGCCCATACCTTTATGGCGGCAGAGGCGCTCAATGACACAGCTGCACGCTTGAATATTAATATTAAAGTAGAAACCCAAGGTTCGGTAGGTGCACAAAACACCTTAACCGTCGAGGATATAGCGAAGGCCGATGTGGTCATAGTGGCCGCCGACATAGAAGTGAACACCGAGCGCTTTAATGGAAAGCGACTCTATCGTACCAGTACGGGGCAGGCGCTAAAGCAGCCCGAGCAAACGCTAAAACAGGCGCTGGCCGAAACCCATATTCACACCACTGAGGGGTAGCCCAGGCAGACACTGGTCAAGAGGAGAAAACCGGACCGTATCAGCACCTATTAACGGGGGTGTCTTTTATGCTGCCCATGGTGGTGGCCGGGGGCTTAATTATTGCGCTGTCGTTTGTGTTTGGTATTAATGCCGCCGAGCAAGAGGGCTCGTTGGCGGCGGCATTAATGCAAATTGGTGGCGCTTCGGCCTTTGCACTTATGATACCGGTATTATCGGGCTACATTGCGTACTCCATTGCCGACAGGCCCGGTATTGCCCCAGGTATGATAGGCGGTATGTTAGCCAGCACACTAGGGGCGGGGTTTTTAGGCGGTATTATCAGTGGCTTTTTAGCCGGTTACTGTGCCCGCTGGCTGGCGCAAAAAGTGCCCATGCCCACCAGTTTATCGGCGCTTAAACCCATTTTAGTGATCCCCTTATTTGCCAGCTTGTTCACCGGCTTAATCATGATCTATGTGGTGGGCACGCCCGTGGCTTGGATTATGAATGCACTTACTGAGTTTTTAAATAATATGGGCTCTACTAATGCGGTGTTATTGGGCGTGCTCATTGGTGCCATGATGTGCTTTGATATGGGAGGGCCGGTTAATAAAGCCGCTTATGCTTTCTCGGTGGGGTTATTAGCCTCACAAACCTATGGCCCTATGGCGGCGGCCATGGCGGCAGGCATGGTGCCTGCGCTGGGCATGGGGCTGGCCACTTTATTGGCAAGGCGTAAATTTAATGCCTCAGAGCAAGAGGCGGGTAAAGCGGCGTGTGTGCTGGGCTTGTGTTTTATTTCTGAGGGGGCCATCCCCTTTGCAGCAAGAGATCCCTTGCGGGTGATCCCGTGTTGCATGTTAGGTGGCGCCTTAACGGGGGCTTTATCTATGTTAGTGGGGGCCAAGTTATTAGCGCCGCATGGTGGCATTTTTGTGTTTTTTATTCCCAATGCCATTCAACCTCTTGGTGGATATGCACTGGCCATTGCCGCAGGCTCTGTGGTCACCGCCATTAGTTACGCCCTTATAAAGCGTAACGATGCCGAAATGCTCAACAAAACAGCGCC
>NZ_JBQDEX010000058.1:0-15198 GCF_052084945.1 Oceanisphaera sp. | reverse complement strand
GCCCTTAGTTTTTTTACTTAATACAAACTGACCATATACTTACTTAGATTGGTATTATGCCGTCTTACCGGACTTGCTCCGGTATCTGCTTTTGTGTTTAAAGCTTAAAGACGAGATATCAAAGCCGTCATGCCGGGCTACGACCCGGTATCAGGATGACAACTCAAAAAGCGTACTGTGTTTTTAACTTCTCGCTTGCTTCAATTGATACAAGCATTCCAAGGCTTGGCGCGGGGTTAACTCATCGGGGTTAATATCATCTAACAACAGCAAAGCTTCATCTAAGGGCTCATCAAACAACGGCAAGGTGGTAGGCAGCTCAGTTGGCTGTGATAGGGTGTTTTTAGAGAGTGAAATTCCCCCTGCTTGGCTATCCGTCGATTCACTTATTGTTTCTAACTCGGCTAATTTATGGCGCGCCAGCACTAATACTGGCTTAGGCACGCCGGCCAAGGCGGCCACTTGTAATCCATACGAACGATTCGCTGCACCCTCTTGCACCGCATGCATAAAGGCAATAGTGTCATCGTGCTCCATCGCATCTAAATGCACATTAGCGACTTCTGGCCACAGGTTAGCTAACTCGGTAAGCTCAAAATAATGAGTGGCAAACAAGGTATAAGCATGTAGCTTATTAGCCAAGGCATCGGCACAGGCCCACGCCAGCGCTAAGCCATCATAAGTACTGGTACCGCGACCAATTTCATCCATTAATACCAAGCTGTGCTCGGTTGCGTTATTCAAAATATTTGCGGTTTCAGTCATTTCTACCATAAAGGTCGATCGGCCAGAAGCTAAGTCATCCGAGGCGCCAATACGAGTAAAAATACGATCAACTTTGCCAATGCTAGCACTCTGCGCCGGTACATATGAGCCCATGTAGGCCATCAGTACGATCAGAGCCGCTTGGCGCATATAAGTTGATTTACCCCCCATGTTCGGGCCTGTTATTACCAGCATCTTGCGTGAGTCAGATAGATTAAGCGGATTGGCAATAAAAGGATCGTTCATTACCTGCTCAACCACCGGATGACGACCGGCCTCAATATCAATGGCGGCATCTTGAGTAAGAGTTGGGCGGCAATAATCGAGGCTGTCGGCGCGCTCGGCCAAATTAGCAAATACATCCAACTCCGCCAGCGCAATGGCACTGCGCTGCAAAGGTTGCAGCTGTTCTAACAAACGGTCAAGCAGCTGCTCATAAAGCTTTTTCTCTAACGCTAACCCTTGGCCCTGAGCGCTAAGCACCTTGTCTTCATATTCTTTAAGTTCAGGAATAATATAACGCTCATTATTCTTAAGCGTTTGGCGGCGTATATAATGCACCGGCACTAAATCGGCACTGGCGCGACTTACTTCAATATAGAAGCCGTGCACTCTGTTATATGCCACTTTTAACGTTTGAATGCCGGTGGCGGCTTTTTCTCGAGCCTCCAGTGCTTCTAAATACCGGTGCGCACCGGCGGCCAATTCACGTAGCTCGTCCAACTCCGCATTAAAGCCCTCGCGGATCACACCGCCATCTCTAATCAACACCGGAGGTGTTTCTACCACGGCCTGCTCAAGTAATTCAGCAAGTTCAGGATATTGATTAATAATAGTACCAAGCTCATTTAAACTAGGCCCGTTTGCCAGTGCTAATTGTTGCTGAATATCAGGAAAAGCCTGTAAAGCGCTGCGTAAACGGCTTAAATCACGAGGGCGCGCCGAGCGTAAAGCCAGTCGTGCTAATACCCGCTCCATGTCGCCTACTTGGCGTAGCGGTGAGCGTAAATCTTCAAAGCCGCCCCCAGCCATTAGGAGTGCAATGCTGTCTTGGCGACGCGTGAGGGTCTCGGTGTTACGGCAGGGCTGATGTATCCAACGCTTGAGTAAGCGACTACCCATGGGGGTTGCAGTGTTATCCAACACTTCGGCTAGGGTATTCTCAACCGTGCCGGAAAGATTAAGGGTCAACTCCAAATTACGCCGCGTGGCTGCATCCATCACCACCATATCTTGACTGCGCTCAAGGCTGACACTATTAATGTGCGGCATAGCGGTGCGCTGGGTATCTTTTACATATTGTAGTAAACAACCGGCGGCACACAGCGCTGTGGTGGCTTGTTCAACCCCAAACCCAATTAAGTCGCGGGTACCAAACTGCTGACACAACAAGCTGCGCGCAGTGTCTAAATCAAACTCCCATATCGGGCGACGGCGTAGCCCCTTACGCGTTTCAATCGCTGCAAAATAGTCAAAATCTTCGGGGTGCAATAACTCGGCTGGCTGGGTGCGCTGTAATTCAGCAATTAACGACTCTTCAGTGGCAAACTGGTTCAGCACAAAACGACCGGTACTCACATCTAGCACACCATAACCAAATTGCTGACCATCATGGTAAATAGCCGCCAAACAATTATCTTGGCGCTCGACTAACAAGGCCTCATCCGACAGCGTGCCGGGTGTAACAATGCGCACTACTTGACGTTCCATCGGCCCTTTAGTGGTGCCTGGGTCGCCAATTTGCTCACAAATCGCTACCGACTCACCCATCTGTACTAAGCGCGCTAAATAGTTCTCTGCCGCATGGTGAGGCACCCCCGCCATGGGGATAGCGTTTCCTCCTGACTTACCGCGTTTAGTCAGCGAAATATCTAACAAGCGTGCGGCTTTTTTCGCATCATCATAAAACAGCTCATAAAAATCGCCCATCCGATAAAACATCAACACATCCGGATGCTGCGCCTTCAGTGCCAAATATTGAACCATCATAGGTGTATGCTGAACAGTTTGCTGATTCATAATAAAATCAAAGCCTTATATCTTTACGAGGTAGAATAAAACGTAATACAACACAGCCAAGAGCGAACCGCCGCCATGCTAAAATATAAAGTCATATTGTACCAGCAAGCGACTACAAACAGCCATACGCCGACTGCCGTACGAAAAAACAAACGGTGGTTTTCTTGAACGCACGGCGCAGTACTTGGCTGTCACCCTGAACTTGCTACTCCACAGAGCCTCACAAGCTGGCAATCACTTTTTTACCACTTCAACCGCTGTATGATGATGTTAGCTATTAGCTGACGACACAATATGTCGCCTTGCCGAGTGATAGTGTTTCTACCAACTTATCCCATCCGGGTGACACCTTAAAACCACAACCATAAAGGCGAAATTATGTGCAAGCAAAACAGTTACAGCAAATATCAAAAAAGTGTGATTAAGTTTTTAACTGACCACTTAGGAATAGATACGCCTTTTACCTATGAAAAAACTCAAACGAATCACTTAAAAGTGCTGATCGACGGAGTTAAAAAGCCGCTATATACCGGTTGCACACCTTCAGATCATAAGTCTCTTACCAACTTTCGGGCGGATGTAAAAAGAGAACTAAAAGCCTCTAAAATAACCCAAGCTATTAGAGATGAGCCTGTAACAGAGCCGCCTTGTCGAGATTATCTGAGTGCGTCTCACGAAAAGCTAATAAAAAACTGTATCAAGTCTATTCGCTCTCGGTTAAGTGCTATTAAGTCAAAAGAGCAAGAGAAAGTGCTAGAAAGCCGTTCGTTAGATGTAATTGCATCATACCGAGAAAATGTCGTGAAGCGTGCCATTGAGCAAGCCTTACAAATTCGCCGTAGTAATGACTATATAAAAACCAAAGAAAAAAAAGCTTTTACTGAAAAAGTGGCTCGCTACCTCAACTTTATGATGCCCACCATGGCCTGTTATGCAGAATTACTTGGCAATACGGCGAACGTAAAGCAGCGCAATAGTGAGCAACATAATCCCCCACTAAGCCACAGCGAAATTAAACTCAACAACGCAAATAACACAACTCCCGCTACCCAAGAGCCAGCTCAAGCAGCAAAACCGGCACCAGAGCAGGCAGCGCCAAAACAAGCAGACAGCACCACAAAAACCAGCCCGCACACAGCCAATGTGCCCGCTCAAAAAAGCCAAAGCTCCGCCGCAGAACTTATGACCATGTCTGCTAACAATCGAGTCGATTTACTGCGTAATTTAACCAAAGCTCAGTCGTTACAATTAATAGACGACATTAACCAAGCTATGGCTCTAAACCGCGAACAAGATATAGAAGCTGTGGTGTCATTAATTAAAGAAAAAGGCGTATCACTGGAGTCCATAATTGCCCGATTAGAAGCTTAGAACTCCCGCTAGCTGCTAGACAAGGTGGATGCTATTGCCAAACGGTCAGCCTAATAAAGTCAGGGTGTAACTTAAAACCGGTTGATTGAAGGTGAGCTTACAAAAGCGCAGAAGAGGGGAGGGGCATTTTAGACAAACAAATGACTCCCTCTTTAATATTAAAGCACCGACACATACTCGGAGTTGGTGCTACTCGCACTGAGCAACACTGATGGCAGGTAAAGACTCAATTTATTGCTGGTACAGGCGATAGTCACTGTGATCCCAAGCCCATTTTTCACTGGGATTACCAGGAAAATCCAGATAAATATTATCACCTTTAGTGGTGATCTCAGGCATGTCGCTACAGGTGCCAAAGGTTGGACTGATCAAAGGCTGAGCATCTTGGCGCGCAATCACTAACATATATTCAGCAGGGCAGGCAGTGCCGCCACTACCAAGTTGAAGCAAGACAATTTTGCCATGTTGCGTCGGAAACTCCCGCTCGACATAGGCAGTGTAATAGTCCGTTAGGCTGGCCACCGGTTGGTTATCTAGCTTGATACGGATCACATCGTCATATTCATCTTTATCTAGACTGATCTTAAGTGCCGCTTTCGCCTGCGCTTGTTCAAACTTCGGCGAAAAATACACGCTGCCATCACTGTAAGTTACAGTCGCGCCGTTCAAGTTAACCTGCTGTCCTGCCTTGCCCATTAGCTGTTCGTCGGCTTCTTCGTCTGACCATAGTTGTACCACTTTGCCATCGGCAGTGGTGACCCAATATTGCATACTGGCATAACCCAGTTCGCCTTGTAGAGTGCCGGGTACTTTTGCTTCCAGCTCTAAGTCTTGAGCAAAAGTGGGGACTGCGAGTAAAGCCGTGCCAAAAATCAAAGGCTTGATAAATGTGCTCAGTTTTTTATTCATTGCTATTCCTTACTATTAAAAGTAAAACTTAATTGTAGGTGCTAAAGTGCGACTACATTCGTTCAATGTGTGAATCTCAGCGTTGCTTGTTCGCTTTTACCAATAAGATGTCTTTCAGAACTAATCTTTATTTTTCCGTGGATTCTATGTGTTCCGTTGCAAAATGGGGTTAATCTCTTGGCTAATAGCGAAACCCTGACTTTCGTTAGGATGGCGGCTTAAAGATGAGCAGTGGTTTGGGGCTAGCTAGGCGCTAGGTGCTTATTTTTCAACCTTCACCTGTTTTAATTCATCTTGCTCCGCAAGACCCGCAGCTAAAGCGCGGGGCTACAAAGGCATTAAGAATGTAAGGCGGGCGTTGTGGTTTTTTGTCCTCTTCACCCTTTACCCCTCACTCTTTACCGGTTTTAATCTTTAGCTGAGCGCTTGGTGCTGGGCGCTCGGCGCTGATTGATACTGCTCCATCATCTTCTGCGCTTGCTCTATAATAGCTTCGCGCCAAGTGTGGGGTTGTAACACTTGAATGCGTGCACCAAATCCCATGATCCACCATTGGGTCTGTTGGTCGTTGGGTACGGTGGCTGTGAGGGTAACCCAGCCGTTGGTATCGGGCTCGGATAATTGTTGCTTTGTACTAATGGGCGTTTCGGCGAGTAGCCAGGCCATGCCTTTATCTATTTTGGCGATCAGTTCTACATCTTTTTGAGCGAGCGGATAACCAAAAGCTCCCTGTTCTATATAGCTTTCTACACTAAAGTTAGGCTGTTCGCGGTAAGGCGCGTCACTGGAAATGAGGTTGTGAATCCGGTGTAGGGCGAATTGGCGGATGTCGTCATAATCATTCACCATGGCCAATAAATAACTAACACTGTGGCGTACCACTAAGCCCTGTGGATGCAAAGTAAAGGATTTTACTTCTTTTTGTTGGCGGCTTAAGTATTCGACATTAATGGCTTGGCGCTCTAATAACGCGTCGCTAATACCTTGCCACACTTGGGGGGATACGGTGGCGGGTAGTAAAGCTTTGCCATTAGGAATGGCGCGTACTTGGCGGGCCCAGCTGGCGTAGCCGTTTTCTTGCAGGCCATCTAAATATTTGCGAGCACCGTTGAACTGTGGGCTAAGCTTGTCGACGGCGATTTGCGGCAGCAAGCCTTTTAAGTATTCTTCGGCAAGTACTAGTGTCAAGGCTGAGGCAGTATCGAGTGCGGGCAAGTTACTTGTAAAGCTGGGATCAAAAGACCAGCGGTAGGGCCGTTCATTTTTATTGCACAGCAGCGGAAAATGGTTCGACATTTTTTCGAGATCACGCTGAATAGACCGCAACTCAATGATAAAGCCACGCTCGGCTAATAATGCTTGTAATGTGGTGGTTGCTTTAAATTGCGGAGCACGAGGGATTAGCTGCAGCATAGTTAGGTATCTGAATAAGGTGTCGCGTTGCGTTGCCATAGAGCCTCGTTTTTATTTTTAAGATTAAAGATTTTTCTGCCACGGAATACACGGAACCCACGGAAAAATTAAGCTGAGATAAGATCGAAAAATGATTAAAGCATATTTATTGTAAGGTCGTAAAAGTAAAAATTTTTTCAGATTTAATGTCTATTGTTCCGTGGATTCAGCGGGTTCCGTTGCAAAAATATGTTGTCGGTTTATTGTTTACTATTGGCTAAAAAGCCAATGGGTTTGCTTTGATCAGCGGTTTTAAGCTTGTGCTCTTGTTGCAGCCCGGCTAATAAGCTCTCTGGACTTAAGGTTTCGCCCATTACTTTATGACGGCGTTCTACTGCGGCAAAGTCACCGGGGGTTAGTTGTGTTAGTTGGCTTACTGCTGTGTGTAAATGCACAGCCTCTTGTTTGTAAAAATGTCCTTCCATGGCTAAGCCTAATACGGTATTAAAATACATCCATGCTTGCTCTGCATTAAAGTAGTTAAAGCGAATTTTAAAGTCAAAGCGTCTTAATGCAGCACCGTCTAGGTGGGTCATAAAGTTAGTGGCCATCACCAGAATACCGTTATATTGCTCCATTTGAACCAATAACTCATTAACCTGACTCACTTCCCAGTTGCGTACCGCACCGGCACGGTTAGCCAATAAGCTGTCTGCTTCGTCGATGAACAAAATAGCGCCGCTTTCTGAGGCCTCATCAAAGGCAGCCGCTAGGTTTTTCTCGGTGCCGCCGATAAAGGCATCTAATAGGTCAGAGGCTTTTTTGACGAGCAGCGGTTTATCTAAAGTACAGCTTAAGTGCATAGCCAAGGCGGTTTTTCCAGTCCCCGGCGGACCATACAAGCACAAGCGCCCCATGCCGCTGCGTTGCAAACCATTGATGATAGGCGTTAATACTGTATTGGTAGCGCACAGTGCGGGGTTAAAGATTGACACTGCGCGAGGCTGAGTCAGCCGTTGCCAACGATAGCCTAGCGCTTGATATAAATTAGCCAATAAGTCTTCCATTGCGGCCTCCACTTTGTTGGTTTTTCGATAGCCCAGTTTTTTTACGACCTTTGCGGCTCGCGCTAAGTGAGCCGGTTGTAAATGGGGCTGCTTGGCCAGTTGTTGTAACCAAGGTTCGCTGACATTGAGTTTATTGAGCAAGCGTTTGGCGATATTAAGTCTGGCTTCGACAGTCAGCTCCGGCATGGCTAAGAGCAAATCAAAACGGCGAATAAAGGCAGCGTCTAACTCGGAAATATCATTGGTTAGCCAAAACGCGGGGCGGGGATTGTCTTCGAGTAGTCGATTTACCCAAGCCTTTTTGCCTTGGCTGATGCGCTCATTAAATACATCCTCTACTTCATCAAACAGTACTAGGCTATTAGCGTTGGTGCGTAATACTTGTTGGCAAAGCTGATAGCGAGCGAAACGCTCGCGGCCGTTTAGCGCTTCACCTTGCAGATTGGCAAATTTCACTTCATGTAACACGCAACCTAAATGCGCCGCCAACGCGCGTGTTAGCTCGGTTTTACCGGTACCCGGTGCGCCATAAAGCAAGATATTCATGCCACTGTGCGGTCTTTGAATATTGCGCGATAAGTAACGGGTGAGTTGGTCAATAAAGGGCTGTAAATGCGCAAAATCGTCGAGGGTTAATAAGGTGGGCAGATTGTGGTTAGAAAATGCCTGCAATAAGCTTAAAGGTCCGTCTTGTTCGTAAAGCAAAATATCAGCTAATCCACGCATCAGCTCTATGCTACCGCCGTGGCGTTCGCTTTGTATTAGGCCACAAGTTTGTAGTGGCATATCGGGGGTAAGTGCATGGGCAACTTGGCGATGGTTGTAAGGTAGGGCGTGAGCCATAATGCCCACTAATTGCTGAGTGCCAACGAAATGTTGATAAAACATGCCCACCGTATGGGTCAATATATTGTCTTGTTCTTGTAACACCATAAACGCCAAAATATCGTTCTCAACGACTGAAAGCCCGAGGCTTGTAGATAACTGCTTTAAGTTATAACCCAGTAAAGGAGGCAAACAGGGATGTAAGCTTTCTTGCTCAGCCAGAGCGGCTTTAAGTAACTGCATGAGCGCTGTGGATGGCATGTCTGAGATCTCAACTTCGGGGTAGAAGTTGTGCAGCAAGTCGTCTAATTCAAAGCGGCGCTTACCTAAGGCGGCTTGTGCAGCTCCACCTTGTACAAGTAGGCGTAATGACCATAACCATGGCAGCGATGGATGTGCTTGCACTGTTTTACGGTATGCGTGTCGCTTGTTACGCAATATATTAGGAATAGGCGACTGGTTCGACATGTTATGCTCCAAGTTTACGGTGGAGTCATCAGAGTACAAAGCAAGGCGACATTTTATGTCGCCTGAACCAAACAGCCCCTTTGGAGAGCTAGCTGCGGTCTTTTTAAAGACGCTTTACTGCGTAAAGCCGGCCGACTGAAGTGGCCTCTACAGGGGGGGACAAATCCTCAATCCCTTTATAGTTGCGATTAGGGTTGGTGCTGGGTGCTGTGTGCTAGACTGGCGGTTTTTATGTGCAGGGATTCGGCATGTTGTATTCTTCTCTTGAATGGCTGGCGCTGCTGATCGTCACCGGTAGCATAGTGGTGCAGGCGTGGGTGGGCATTGGCTTTGGTTTGCTCGCTGCCCCTTTGTTATATTTAATTGACCCCGCTTTTGTGCCTGGGCCTGTGTTAATGCTGGGCTGGATGCTGTCGTTAATTGTGGTGGTGAAGCAGCGTCATGCTTTGAATTGGCGACGTGTTTTCCCGGCTATTATCGCGCGCTTGCCGGGCTCTTGGTGTGGGGGGCTGCTGTTGGTGAGCATTGCAGCTTGGCAACTGAGTTTATTTTTTGGCAGCGCTTTATTAGTGGCGGTCTGGTTGAGCTTACGCCGCTATTCGCTACCACTTAATAAAATGAACTTAACGGTGGCAGGATTTTTATCTGGTGTGCTAGGCACCTCTACTTCTGTGGGTGGGCCGCCGATTGCGCTTTTATACCAGCACGAAGAGCGGCTAACGGCGCGTAATGAAATTGCCGCTTTCTTTTTAGTGGGTACGCCTATTTCTCTGCTTATGTTATGGCTAAATGGCGGGGCGGCGCTGGTCAATATCGGCTTAATCGTTAAAATGTTGCCCGGTGTCGTGATCGGCTTTTGGTTGTCGCGACACTTAGAGCGAGTGATCAGCGCGCAGAGTGCCAGGCCTGCCATTTTATGTATCTCAGCTATCTCTGCCATAGTGGTATTGGTGCAGGGCGTGATGGGTGGCATAGCCAGTTAACTGTTTAGCATTAAAGGAGAGTTATCATTATGTCTGCACAAGAGCATACCTACCCATTAGCCGAGCAGTTAGGTGAGGTGTTATTAGCGAAGGGCTTCACCATTACCACGGCGGAGTCTTGTACGGGGGGCGGTATTGCCTGTGCCATTACTGATATTGCCGGCAGTTCGGCGTGGTTTGAGCAAGGTTTTGTGACTTATTCTAATGGGGCTAAAACCCAGATGTTAGGGGTCGATGCCTCTGTGATTGAGCGCGACGGCGCTGTGAGTGAAGCGGTAGTGATGGCGATGGCCAAAGGAGCCTGTGCTCATAGCGGTAGTCACTTAGGGGTGGCGGTAAGTGGTGTGGCAGGCCCAGGTGGCGGCAGCCCAGATAAACCGGTAGGCACGGTATGGCTGGCGTGTTATTTGGCGAGCACCGATCACACCCACACTCGGTTGTTGCAACTAACGGGTGATAGAATCAGCGTACGCCAACAAACCACAGTGGCGGCATTAGAAGATTGTTTGGCGCTGTTACTGGCATCAAACTAGGCAAAATGCCAATATCAGTAAATTAGTGAATGTAAACTTGTTACTGTATGAATAACCAGTATAATCAGTTTGTATATTTAGACGCATTAGCTTAATCAGCGGAGCCTTCATGGATCAAAATAAAGAAAAAGCCTTAACCGCCGCCCTTGGTCAAATTGAAAAACAATTTGGTAAAGGCTCTATTATGCGCTTGGGTGATAATAAAGCGTTAAACATAGACTCTGTTTCTACTGGGTCTTTGTCTCTTGATATTGCCTTAGGTATTGGCGGTTTACCTATGGGGCGCGTGGTTGAAATTTATGGCCCTGAATCATCGGGTAAAACCACGCTGACCTTGCAAGTGATTGCTGAAGCGCAACGTGAGGGCAAAGTGTGTGCCTTTGTGGATGCTGAGCATGCGCTAGATCCTTTGTACGCTGCTAAGCTGGGCGTAAATGTTGATGACTTATTGGTCTCTCAGCCTGATACCGGTGAGCAAGCATTAGAAATTTGTGACATGTTAGTGCGCTCAGGTGCAGTCGATGTGATTATTGTTGACTCGGTAGCCGCACTTACTCCTCGCGCTGAAATTGAAGGCGAAATGGGGGACTCCCACGTAGGTTTGCAGGCACGTTTAATGTCGCAGGCACTGCGTAAGCTGACCAGTAATATTAAATCTGCTAACTGCTTAGTGGTATTTATTAACCAAATTCGTATGAAAATTGGTGTGATGTTTGGTAGCCCAGAAACTACCACTGGCGGTAATGCGCTTAAGTTTTACTCATCGGTGCGCCTAGACATTCGCCGTATTGGTGCGGTGAAAGAGGGTGACGAGATTGTGGGTAATGAAACCCGCGTTAAAGTGGTAAAAAACAAAGTTGCCCCGCCTTTTAAACAAGCTGAATTTCAAATTATTTATGGCGAAGGGATCTCCAAGCAAGGCGAATTGGTTGAGCTGGGTGTTAAGCACAAGCTGGTGGATAAAGCCGGTGCTTGGTACAGCTACAAGGGCAATAAAATTGGCCAAGGTAAAGCCAACTCTATTAAGTACTTGCTAGAGCATACTGATATTTCTAATGAAATTGAGACCTCGTTGCGCGATATGCTGTTGCTTAAGCCAGGTGAAGAAAAAGTAAAACCAGAAGATGCGCCAGGCGCACTGGGTGGCAGTGCACCTGCCAGCGAAGAAGAAGAGTTTTAACCATTAAGGCCGGGGCAACCCGGCCTTTTTTATGGCAATTATTGCTGCACCTACTCGACGACTTAAGAGCAACAACGTTTTGCTACAAAACATACGGAACTCACAGCAAGATTAACCCTAGACAAGTTCTACAGAGCCAAGATACTTCATGGGTAAAGGAGTACTGAGCGAATTTGGTTGCAGTCAGTCCTTTCGGTTTTTTGTTAGCTCGGTACTATCTTCACTTTTTACACGACACCTCTTACACTTTAACCATGCAAAAAAAACCACAACAACTGACCCCCGAAGCCTTGTGGCACAGTGCACTTGGGCTGTTATCGCGCCGTGATCATAGCCGCCTTGAGCTGGCGCAAAAATTACGGTTGCGCCAATTTGATAATGAATTGATTGAGGCTGCGCTCGATAAATTAGTCGAACAACAATGGCTGTGCGATGAACGCTTTGCCCGAGTGCAAGTGCGCCAACATGTGTTTAAGCGCCACGGCCCGATGCGTATTCGTATGGAGTTAAAGCGCAAAGGAGTAGAGGAGTCGCTGATTGATTTGGCGCTTGAAGCAGATGAAACCGACTGGTTTGCGCTCGCATTGGCGTGTTATCAGTCACGCTTTAGAGACCCTCACATCAGTGATATGAAAGAAAAAGCCAAACGATTGCGCTATTTGCAAAGCCGTGGCTTTAACTCCGAACAAGTGCGCTATGCACTTGAAGCCGCCACCGAAGACGATGCTCATTAGCCGTTAACCAAGGGCATAATGCGCCCATATTGCTTCTAAAACAGCTGCTAAAGTGCGGCGGCATTTTACATTAGCGCCGATACCTTTTAAATTAGCAAGATTAACGCCTATGAACCCCGTAATTAAGCAGGATCACCCATGCAGATGACCACATCAGAGTTGCGCAACGCGTTTCTCGAATATTTTCGCCAGCAAAACCACCAAATAGTGAGCTCAAGCTCGCTTGTTCCTCATAACGATCCGACCTTGCTGTTTACCAATGCCGGTATGAACCAGTTTAAAGACTTGTTTTTAGGTGTTGAACAGCGTGCTTATACCCGAGCGGTCAGTTCACAGCGCTGTGTACGTGCTGGGGGTAAGCATAATGATCTGGAAAACGTTGGTTATACCGCGCGTCACCATACGTTTTTTGAAATGTTGGGTAACTTCAGTTTTGGTGATTACTTTAAGCAAGAGGCGATTCTTTTTGCATGGGAGTTTTTAACCGAGGTGGTTAAGCTGCCCAAAGATAAGCTTTGGGTCACTGTGTATGAAACCGACGATGAAGCCTTTGAGCTTTGGTCTAAAAAAATGGGGGTGCCAGAAGAGCGCATCATCCGTATTGGTGACAATGGCGGTCAATACCAGTCAGATAACTTTTGGACCATGGGTGATACTGGCCCGTGTGGACCTTGTAGTGAAATTTTCTATGATCATGGTGAGCATATCTGGGGGGGGCCTCCGGGCAGCCCAGAAGAAGATGGCGACCGTTATATTGAAATTTGGAATCTGGTATTCATGCAGTTTAACCGCCATGCAGACGGTACCATGGAGCCCTTACCTAAGCCCTCGGTAGACACTGGCATGGGACTAGAGCGCATTGCTACTATTTTGCAGGGCGTGCATTCTAACTACGAAATTGACTTATTTCAGGCGCTTATTAAAGCCGCGGCTAACGCAGTAGGCACCGATGATATTGAGAGTAAATCGCTGCAGGTGATTGCTGATCATATTCGCTCTTGTGCCTTTTTAATTGCCGATGGCGTTATGCCCTCTAACGAAGGCCGTGGCTATGTATTACGCCGTATTATTCGCCGTGCTGTACGCCATGGTCGCAAGCTAGGCGCTGAGCAATCGTTCTTTTACACCTTAGTGGGTGCCTTGTGTGAGCAAATGGGAGAAGCCTACCCTGAGCTTAATACACAAAGAGCCATTATTGAAAAAGTACTGCGCTTAGAAGAAGAGCAATTTGCTCGTACTCTGGGTCGTGGCTTACAGCTATTAGAAGACGCCATTGCTGAGCTAGGTGATGCCAAGGTGCTACCGGGCGAGGTCGTGTTTAAGTTATACGATACCTATGGCTTTCCGGCAGATTTAACCGCTGATGTCTTGCGCGACCGTGAGCTGAGCATAGATGAAGCCGGCTTTGAAACCTTAATGCAGCAACAGCGCGAGCGCGCTAAAGAAGCTTCTAACTTTGGTATTGATTATACCAAAGCCATTAAAGTGGATGGCACTACCGACTTTATCGGCTACGAGCATTTGGCTGAGTCGGCCAAAGTGGTGGCGTTATTTAAAGACGGCGAAGCGGTACCGGCATTAATTGCCGGTGAAGAAGGCGCCATTGTTTTAGACCAAACTCCTTTTTATGCCGAGTCGGGCGGCCAAGTAGGTGATGCCGGTGTTATTAAGTTAACAGAGGGCTTGTTTGTGGTGAATAACACCCAAAAAGCCGGTAATGGCATTTTGCACTTAGGCACCCTAGAGTTGGGTACCGTTGAGGTAGGGGAGCCCGTTAGCGCGGCGGTAGACAGCCAGCGTCGTCAAGCGATTGCCCTTAACCACTCGGTAACGCACCTTATGCATGCACGCTTGCGTGAATTGCTGGGGGATCATGTTACGCAAAAAGGCTCATTAGTGGAGCCAGATCGTATGCGCTTTGACTTTTCACATCTAGAAGCCATGACCGCGGCTGAGCTGCGTGAAGTAGAAGAAAGAGTGAATAAAGACATTCGTGCCAACTACGATGTGGCCACCAAGCTAATGGATCTAGAGGCGGCTAAAAAGGCCGGTGCCATGGCGTTGTTTGGTGAAAAGTATGACGATGAAGTGCGCGTTGTCTCTATGGGCGATGCCTCTACTGAATTATGTGGTGGTACCCATGTTGCGCGTACCGGTGACATTGGCCTGTTTAAAATTATCTCCGAAAGCGGTATTGCCGCCGGTATTCGTCGTATAGAAGCGGTGACAGGCGATGCGGCATTGGCTTATCTACATCAGTTAAATGACGAGCTGGCCCAAACAGCAGGCTTGGTAAAAAGTGATGTGTTTTCGGTGGCTGATAAGGTAAAACAAACCTTAGATCGTAGCCGTCAGCTAGAAAAAGAAGTTGAGCAGCTAAAAGCCAAGCTAACGGCGCAAGCCGGCACCGCATTGTTAGAGCAGGTTGCTGAGGTGAAGGGCGTTAAGGTACTGGTCGCTGATTTAAACGGCGCCGATGGTAAGTCGCTGCGCGGCTCGCTGGACGATCTTAAAGTGAAGTTGCAATCGGGCATAGTGGTATTGGCTACGGTGAACGATGGCAAGATCAGTCTGATTGCCGGTGTGACTAAAGATTTAACGAATAAGGTGAAAGCCGGTGAGCTGGTGAACCTAGTGGCACAGCAGGTAGGCGGTAAAGGCGGTGGTCGCCCAGATATGGCCCAAGCGGGCGGCACTGAGCCTGCACACTTGCCTGCGGCTTTGGCATCGGTCACACCTTGGCTGAGCGAGCGCTTATAGTAGTAACAGGATTCAAATTAAGCTGCTAAAGTAGTAAAGAGGCCTGTCTATGACAGGCCTCTTGATTTTAAGCGCTTAGCCCTCAAGGGGGGTGTTATACCAATCTAAGTAAGTATATGGTCAGGTTGTATTAAGTAAAAAAACTAAGGGCTATTTTTGCCACGGAAGACACGGAAAAAGGCAAGAGCGAAA